>NZ_JAVGCZ010000006.1:0-66413 GCF_052928425.1 Glutamicibacter sp. BSL13 | reverse complement strand
GACACCCGAAGCGCCTAGCCCACCGCGTTGCCGCGCCTCGCCGGCCCCTCCCGTTCAGGGCTCTGGCCACCGCGAAGAGCGCCACTTTTGCAACGCAACGTGGAATACTACACACAAGGAGGCTTCCCGGCCTGCCCCTGACCAGGGGCGCCGCGAGCCCGGGCCACCACGCTGAAAGGCACGAGATGTCGGGTACCGATGAACGCAAGGGGACACGCACCCAACGCCTGCCCCGCGAGGCCCGCCGCCGCCAGCTGCTGGCCGCCGCCCACCAGGTCTTTGTGGCCCACGGCTACCACGGGGCGTCCATGGATGAGATTGCCGAGGTCGCCGAGGTGTCCAAGCCGGTGCTCTACCAGCATTTCCCGGGCAAGCGGGAACTGTACCTCGCGCTGCTGGACGTGCACCTGGCCGAATTCTCCGAACTGCTGGACACCGCCATCTCCTCCACCGATGACAACCGCCAGCGCGTCTACAACACGATCGACACGTATTACCAGTACATCAGCCGTGAATCCCAGGCCTACCGGCTGATCTTCGAATCCGATGTGCTGGCCGACCCATTGATCTCCGAACGCATTGAGAAGTTCAACGCCCAGCTCTCGGAGGCCATCGCCGCGGTGGTAGTGGCCGATACCCCGCTCACCGAGGACGAGGGCAACCTGCTTGGCCGGGCCCTGGCCGGGCTTTCCCAGGTCTCCGCCCGCTACTGGGCGACCACCGACAGCGCCGTGCCGCAGCAGACGGCGATCGAATTGATCTCGCTTTTAGCTTGGCGCGGAATTGCGCGGTTCCCGAAGGAAAAGTAGCTAGATTTGGTTCTAGGTCCAGCGTATGGGCGCAGCAGGCGCCCGCACGGGGCAGTCAATGAACCTTCGAGAGGATCAAGAACTCCATGGAAATCCGTATTGGCATCCAGAATGTCGCCCGCGAAGTCGTGCTCGAATCCGACAAGGACAACGCTGAAATCTCCGAAATCGTTGCCAAGGCCTTGAATGACGGCGGGCAGCTGCGGCTGACCGACAACAAGGGCCGCGACGTGATCGTCCCGGTTCCGGGCATCGCCTACGTCGAGATCGGTCCGGACCAGGTGCGTCGCGTGGGCTTCGCCCAGTAGCGCCCAATCTTTTTCGCCGGCCGCAGACCGGCCTGCCGGTGGCCCCCGCCGCGTTCCGCGCGCCGGGGGCCACCGGCGTTTTCCATGACTGGCACCAGCGCCGGTGATTATGCTGGGCTTGTGTTCAATCGTCAGGTCCAAGTCCCCGCCCCTGTCCGCAGCACCACCCTGCAACAGCTGCTTGAGCAGCTGGAGGGTGAGTTCCAGCTGCCCGGGCCCTTCAGCGCCCCGGTGCTCGCCGCCGCCGAACGCGCTGTGGCCGAACTGGCCCCGGCCCCCGAAGATCACACCGATCTGCCCTTCTTCACCCTGGACCCGGCCACCTCCACCGACCTGGACCAGGCCATGCACCTGAGTGAAACCGCCACCGGGTACCGTATCCACTACGCCATCGCCGATGTGCCGGCCCTGGTGGAGCTGGGCGGTGTGCTGGACGCCGCCACCCGCCAACGCGGGCAGACGATCTACCTGCCGCACCGGCGCATCCCGCTGCATCCCGAGGTGATTGGGGAGGATCACGGTTCGCTGCTGCCCGGGCGCCCCCGGCGGGCGTTCATCTGGGTGCTGGACCTGGACGCGGAGGGCCAACTGCGGCACACCGCCCTGCACCGCTCCATGATCCGCTCCCGGGCCAAGCGAGACTACCTCACCGCCCAGCAGCAGCTGGATGCCGGCGCCCCTGATGCGCAGCTGGTGCTGTTGCAGCGCATCGGCAGGTTGCGCATCAGCCAGGAGGCCCGCCGGCGCGGGGCCAGCCTGAACCTGCCCGAACAGGATGTTCAGGTCGACGCCCACGGCAACTACACGCTGGTCAGCCGCACTCCCCTGCCGGTGGAGGACTACAACGCCCAGATTTCACTGCTGACCGGGATGGCCGCCGCCGAGCTGATGTTGCAGCACAAGGTGGGGATCCTGCGCACCATGCCGCCGCCGCGGCCCGAGGACCTGGCCGAGTTCCGGATGCAAAGCCGGGTGCTGGGCCACCGCTGGGAGGAGCACCTGGACTACGGGCAGTTCCTGCGCACCCTGGATGTCTGCGACCCGGCCCAGCTGGTGCTCATGCATCGGGCGGCCGCGCTCTTCCGCGGCGCCGACTATCAGGTGATCAACGGCCAACCCGACACCGAGCTGGTGCAGGCGGCACTGGCCGCCCCCTACGCGCACGCCACCGCGCCGCTGCGCCGCCTGGTGGACCGTTTTGTGCTGCTCACCTGTCACCTGCTGTGCCGGCAGCGTCCCATCCCGCAGCCACTGCTGGAGGCCTTGGAAGAGTTGCCCGGGCTGATGCGCACCAGCTCCGCGGAGGCCGCAGCGGCCGGGCGGGCCAGCATCGCCCTGATCGAGGCCTGGGTGCTGCAGCACCGGGTGGGTGAGCACTTCGACGCGGTGGTGCTTACCGCCGCAACCGCCAATGGCCAGGGCAAGCTCCGTCCCGGACAGGTCCAGCTGCTCGGTGAGGCAATCACCGGATCCTTCACCGGCAGCGCTCCGGCCGCCAGCCTGGTCTCGGTGCGGCTGGAGGAGGCCGACCCGCTGACCCGGCGCTGCCGTTTCAGCCAGGTGGCGAGCAAAGTCACACCATGAGACGTCCGGGGGCAAAACCCGATATGCTAGAAGGACAAAGTTATTTAGGATGCCCGGTCGCGCCGCGCTAAACGAGAGACAACAGTTTTCGTGGTGACTTCCCAGCGGTCACCATCCCCCACCGCCACTACGTCGCGGTGGTGCATGTAGCGATCGGCTCCGCTGGACCGCGTTCCCCTGCCCGCCGGGACACCGTTCCCGGGCACCGTTCGCCGGAGGCCCAGGTCAGGCCGGGACGCCAACGTGAAACGAGAATATGGACATCGTGACTGACACGACCACCCAGGACGCCGCCGCGGCGCCTGAAGAAGCACCCAAGACGTTCGCCGACTTCAATGTGCGCCAGGACATTGTCGCCTCGCTCTCCGAAGCCGGCATCATTCACCCCTTCCCGATCCAGTCGCTGACCCTGCCGGTCGCGCTGGCCGGCAATGACATCATCGGCCAGGCCAAGACCGGCACCGGCAAGACCCTGGGCTTCGGCATCCCCGCGCTGCAGCGCGTGGTGCGCGAATCCGATGAGGGCTACGAACGCCTGGAATTCCCCGGCGCCCCGCAGGCACTGATCGTGGCCCCCACCCGCGAACTGGCCCTGCAGGTCTCCGCGGACCTGGCCCAGGCCTCCCGGCACGCCGGCGTCCGGGTCACCACCATTTACGGTGGGCGTCCCTATGAGGAGCAGATCGCGGCCCTGAAGGCCGGCACCGACGTGGTGGTGGGCACCCCCGGGCGCCTGATCGACCTGAACCGCCAGCGCGTGCTGAACCTGAAGCAGATCGCCACCGTCGTGCTGGACGAGGCCGACGAAATGCTGGATCTGGGCTTCCTGCCCGACGTGGAGCGCATCCTGGCCGCCCTGCCCCCGGTACGCCAGGCGATGCTGTTCTCCGCCACCATGCCCGGCCCGGTGATCACCATGGCCCGGCGCTACATGTCCCGTCCCATGCACATCCGTGCCGCGGATCCGGGCGACGACTCGATCACCAAGCGCAACATCCGCCAGCTGGTGTACCGCGCCCACTCGCTGGACAAGGACGAGATGGTCGCCCGCCTGCTGCAGGCCGAGGGCCGCGGCAAGACGATCATCTTCACCCAGACCAAGCGGTCGGCCGCCAAGCTCTCCGATGAGCTGATCGACCGCGGCTTCAACGCCGGGGCCCTGCACGGGGACCTGGGCCAGGGAGCGCGCGAACAGGCGCTGAAGGCGTTCCGCTCCGGCAAGGTTGAGATCCTGGTGGCCACCGATGTGGCCGCCCGCGGCATCGACGTGGACGACGTCACCCACGTGGTGAACCTGCAGTGCCCGGATGACGAGAACACCTACCTGCACCGCGTGGGGCGCACCGGACGCGCCGGGAACACCGGCATCGCGGTGACCTTCGTGGACTGGGACTCGGTGCCGCGCTGGTCGCTGATCAACAAGGCGCTGGGGCTGAACGTGCCCGAGCCGGTGGAAACCTACTCCTCCTCCCCGCACTTCTTCGCCGACCTGAACATCCCCAAGGGCACCAAGGGACGCCTGCCGCGGGCCAAGCAGACCACCGCCGACGGCGGGGAGCCGCACCGCGCCCGCTCCGAGGGCTCGCGCAACTCCTCGCGCAACCGCCAGCGCACCCGCCGCGAGGACACCTCCGGCAACCCGCGCGCTGCCGAGGGTGCGGACCGGCACGGGCATTCCAAGGGCAAGCAGGACCGCCCGGCCCGGGAGGCCGAACGCCACCGCGAAACCCGGGACGCGAACCAGGAAGAGGGGCGCACCGCCCCGCGCCGGCGCCGTACCCGCCGCCGCACCCGCAGCCAGGACTCGGCTCCCCGGCAGGACGACTAGCCTGCCGGACTCAGGCAGCAGCAACGCTTTGATGGAAGGAACACCGCGCACGTGACACTGCCGACGCTCGATGCACACCCACCGCTCTTCGACCCGGCCGGTCCGAACACGGTGGTGCACGGCGATAACCAGCATGTGCTCGGCCTGCTGCCCGACGCCAGCTTCTCCCTGATCTACGTCGACCCGCCGTTCAACACCGGACGCAAGCAGACCCGCGCGGCACGCACTACGGTGCGTGCCGCCGCCGGGGAAGGCGACCGGATTGGCTTCAAGGGCCTGGACTACATCACCGAGCTGGGCCAGGCGCGCTCCTACCAGGACCGCTTCGATGACTATCTGAGCTTCATCGCCCCGCGCCTGGTCCAGGCGCACCGGCTGCTGGCGGAGGACGGCACCTTGTACGTGCACCTGGACTACCGTGAGGTGCACTATGTCAAGGTGCTGCTCGATGAGATCTTCGGCCGCGATTGCTTCCTGAACGAACTGATCTGGGCGTATGACTATGGGGCGCGCACCAACCGGCGCTGGCCCTCCAAGCACGACACCATCCTGGTGTATGTGAAGAACCCCAAGGCCTACCATTTCGACTCCACCGAGGTGGACCGCGAACCCTATATGGCTCCCGGGCTGGTGACCCCGGAAAAACGTGAACGCGGCAAGCTGCCCACCGACGTGTGGTGGCACACCATCGTTTCGCCCACCGGCAGGGAAAAGACCGGCTACCCCACCCAGAAGCCCGAGGGCATCCTGCGCCGGATCATCACCGCGTCCTCGCGCCCCGATGACTGGGTGCTGGACTTCTTCGCCGGTTCGGGCACCACCGGCGCGGTGGCCGCGAAGCTTGGACGCCGCTTCCTGCTGGTGGACCAGAACCCGCAGGCCATTGAGGTCATGCAGTCCCGCCTGGGCGAGGGAACCCGCTACATTGAGGCCGGGGAGCCGGTGCCGGCGGACAAGATCCGCTGAAGCATCTGCGGGTCGGTGCTGTTCTCCCCCAGCCGGTTCGGCTTGCCCGCCCCGTGATAGTCCGAGGACCCGGTGATGATCAGGTCATGGCGCTGGGCCAACTCGCGCAGGAACTTGCGCCCGGGCTCGGAATTGTCCCGGTGGTCAATCTCCAGACCGGCCAGCCCCGCCTCAATCAGCTCCTCGAAGTCCTCCGGGGGCACCACTCGTCCGCGGGCCGAGGCCATCGGGTGGGCGAAGACCGGAACCCCGCCGGCCTCGCGCACCAGGCGCACGGCGTCCACCGGGTACACCGCCGGGTGGGAGACGTAGTAGCGCGACCGGGAGGAGAGCATGCTGGCGAAGGCCTCTTCCCGGGTGCCGACCACCCCGGCGGTGACCAGCGCGTCGGCGATGTGCGGGCGGCCCACCGTGGTGCCCGGCTGGGTGTGTTCCTGGACCAGCTCCCAACTGATCGGGTAGTCCTCCGAGAGCAGCCCCACGATCCGCTGCGCCCGGTACTCGCGGGCGGTGCGGGTGACCTCCAGTTCATCAAGCAACGGCTTGTAGGTCGGGTCATGCAGGTAACTGAGCAGGTGCACGCTGATCCCGGTGCGCGAATGGCAGGTGATCTCCATCCCCGGCACGAACCCGATCCCGCGTTCCACGGCCCGCGCCCGCGCCTCGTGCCACCCGGTGGTCTGGTCGTGGTCGGTCAGCGCCACCACGTCCAGCCCCGCCGCCACCGCCGAATCAATCAACTGGCCCGGAGGTTCGGTGCCATCGGAAATATTCGAATGGGCGTGCAGGTCGATCAGCATGGCTCTAGACTATCCGGTCGCCCCGCGCTTTGTGCGCACCGGCGGCAGGTGAGAATATGGGAACTATGACCACTGATGCATCGAACACCCCCGGCAACGATCAACCACTGGAAGACCGCGTCAACAACCGCTCGCAGCGACCCACCTCGCGGGCCTTCAAGGAATTCATGGCCTCGAACTGGGCACCGGACAACTCCGAGCTGCCCGACGCCGATGAGGCCGCCAGCTATGCCGCGCAGCGCCGCAAGGCCCTGTCCGAGCGCTTCCCGGGTGAGCGCCTGGTCATCCCGGCCGGGCCGCTGAAGGTGCGCAGCAACGACACCGACTACCGTTTCCGCCCGCACTCGGCCTTCGCCCACCTGACCGGGCTGGGTGTGGACCATGAGCCGGATGCCGTGCTGATCCTGGAACCCACCGACAAGGGCGCCGGGGATGAAGGCGGCAACCACAGCGCCACCTTGTACTTCGCCCCCATGGCCGGACGGGACTCCACCGAGTTCTACCTGAACTCGCGCTCCGGGGAATTCTGGATCGGCCCGCGCCCCACGCTGTCCAAGATGTCCGCCCGCACCGGCATGCCCACCGAGGGGCTGGAGCAGCTGGAAATGGCGATCACCAAGAACTCCGGCCCCCAGGCCCTGGGCGGCATCCGCATCCGCCTGGTGCGCGAGGTCGATTTGAACGTCGAGGCCCTGGTGGACACCTCCCGCATCAACACCGGCCAGGACCTTGAGGCCTCCGACGCCCTGGACAACGAGCTGGCCGAATTCGTCTCCGAACTGCGTCTGGTCAAGGACGAGTACGAGATCAAGGAACTGAAGCACTCGGTAGCCGCCACCATTGAGGGGTTTGAGGACGTGGTGCGCAGCCTGGACAAGGCCATCGCCCACCAGCGCGGGGAACGCATCGTCGAAGGCGCCTTCTTCGCCCGCGCCCGGGCCGAGGGCAACGAACTGGGCTACGACACCATCGCCGCCAGCGGCAACAACGCCACCATCCTGCACTGGATCCGCAACAACGGGACCGTGCGCGAGGGCGAAGTGCTGCTGCTGGACGCCGGGGTGGAAGCCGATTCGCTGTACACCGCCGACATCACCCGCTCGCTGCCGGTCTCGGGCAAGTTCACCGACGTGCAGCGCAAGATCTACCAGGCCGTGCTGGATGCCGCCGACGCCGCATTCGCCGCGGTGAAGCCGGGCCTGAAGTTCCGCGACCTGCACAACATCGCCACCCGCGTGCTGGCCGAGAACCTGGACTCCTGGGGCCTGCTGCCGGTGCCGCTGGAGGAGGCGCTCTCCCCGGAGGGGCAGCACCACCGCCGCTGGATGCCGCACGGCACCAGCCACCACCTGGGCCTGGATGTGCACGACTGCGCCCAGGCCCGCGCGGAACTCTACCTGGACGCCGAGCTGCAGGAGGGCATGGTCTTCACCATCGAGCCGGGCCTGTACTTCAAGAACGAGGACCTGGCGATCCCCGAGGAGTACCGCGGCATCGGGGTGCGCATCGAGGATGACATCCTGGTCACCGCCGAGGGCGGGGTGAACCTCTCGGCGGCGCTGCCGCGCGACCCGGATGAGGTTGAGGCCTGGATGGCCAAGCTGCGCGGCTAAGCCGGCCGGCGCGACGCCAGGGCAGGACAGCGAAAAGCGGTGGGCCACGGAAGAATTCCTTCCGTGGCCCACCGCTTTGTCTTTCACCGGCAACCGGGTGGCACGCCGTGGTGCGCGCCGGTGTCCGGTAGCTAGCGTCCCTCGTTCTGCGGTCCGCTGCCCGGGGTGCCCGGTTCCCCCGGATGTCCTGGGTTGCCCGGGTGCTTGGATTCGGGCTGTGGCTCGCCGCTGGGGGCTGCCTCGTTTTCCGGGCGGATCACCACCGGTTCGGCCTGGCTCTCGTCGCGTTCACCGGGCTCGGTGTGCTGCGGGGCCTGGCCTTCCGGGTGCTGCTCCTGGCCGGACTGCTGCTCGGCGCCGGGCGCGGCCTGCGGCTGATTCACCCGCACCCCGTAGCGCGGGCGCCCATCGGGCAAATCCGGGAAGGTGCCGCTGGGACCGGAGGACGGGGCCTGCGGTTCGGCCGGGGCACCAGGGGCCGCCGCGGTGGCCCCGGTGGAGGCCGGAGGGTTCTGCGGCGCCGGCGGCTGGGCGGCCGGCGGCTGGGCGGCCGGGGCCTGGCCCGGGTGCATTGGCAGCTTCGAGGCCAGGGCGCGGGCCTTCTGCGCGTTGGCGAAGTCCACCACCACGTCATAGCTGGTGGCCACAAACTGGCTGGAGGAGGCGAAGTCGCGCTTGCCGCGGCGCATCGAATAGCTGACCACCCCGGCGATCATCCAGATCGCCATGCCCAGCCCGATCGCCGAAAGGATCTGGTAGAGCCCGCCGTCCGGACTGAATAGGGACAACAGCAGGCCCACGAAGAAGCCCATCATCGCGCCCTGCGCGGCACCGGCCAACGCCACCTTCGGGTAGGAGAGCTTGGCGGTGACCCGTTCGACGGTACGCAGGTCATTGCCCACAATGGTGACCGAGGAGACCGGGAAGTCATTGTCGGCCAGATAGTCCACCAGTTTCTGGGCATCAAGGTATGAGGTGTAGCGGCCTAGCAGTTCGCCCCGCGGCAAACCCCCGGCACTTTGCATATTGGCTCCAAGCGGCTGGGTCATACCTATATTGTGCATGCATTTGCTGTGCAAACCCCCATACGGTGCCCAGCTATCGCTGAGGGTGAAAGCTTCACGCCGGGCAATCGCATCACAATTGCCCCCGTTGCACCAGCTGACCGCGATACGCTGGGGTGGTGAGCTCCACTGTTTCCAAGATCTTCGTTGCCCGCCTGCTGGGGCTGGACGTCTTTGACCCCCTCGGCGACCGGCTGGGCCGGCTGCGCGATGTGGTCGTGGTCTCCCGCGGGCCCAAGAAGTCAGAATCCTGTGTGGGCGTGGTCGTCGAGGTCCCGGGCAAGCGCCGGGTCTTCGTGCCGATGACCCGCATCCAGTCCATGGAGGCGAACCAGATCATCTGTTCCGGGCTGGTGAACATGCGCCGCTTCCAGCAGCGCGGGGCCGAAACCCTCATCGCCGCGGAAATCTTTGACCGCAAGATCGCCTTCCGGGACGGCACCGGGCACGGCGTGGTCGAAGACGTGGGCCTGATCCAGACCCGGATGGGCGACTGGGAGGTCAACGAGTACTTCGTGCAGCGCGCCGAACCGGGCTCCAGCCTGCTGGGCCTGCGCCGCAACCGGCGCCACCGGGTGCTGGTCTCCTGGGAGCAGGTGATCCCGGTCGGCGCCCACGAGCCACAATCCGCGGACACGTTCGTCGCGGCCCACGATGAGATGAAGCCGGCGGACTTCGCCGACGCGCTGCATGAGATGAACGCCAAGCGCCGCCTGGAGATCGCCGCCCACCTGCAGGATGACCGGCTGGCCGATGTGCTGCAGGAAATGCCGGACCGCGAACAGGTCCAGATCCTCTCCGCCCTGGGCCTGGAGCGTGCCGCGGACGTGCTGGAGGAGATGGACCCGGATGACGCCGCGGACCTGCTTGGTGAACTGAACGAGGACACCAAGGTCCAGCTGCTGGACATGATGAGCAAGGAGGAGGCCGATGACGTGCGCCGCCTGCTGGCCTACCCCGAAGGCACCGCCGGCTCGGTGATGACCCCGGTGCCGGTGATCCTCACCCCCGAATCCACGGTGGCCGAGGCGCTGGCCGCCGTGCGCCGCGAGGAGCTCTCCCCCGCCCTGGCCTCGGCCGTCTACGTGGTGCGCCCGCCCTTGGAGACCCCCACCGGCAAGTACCTGGGAGCCGTGCACATCCAGGCGCTGCTGCGTGCCGCTCCCCCGGAGCCGCTGGGTGACATCCTGGACAAGGAGCTGGAACCCATCCCGGACAACGCCAGCGTCTCGGAGGTCGTGCGCCACCTGGCCACCTACAACCTCACCTCGTTGGGCGTGGTCAACTCCGATGGCCGCCTGGTGGGGGCGATCACCGTGGATGACGTCCTGGACCACCTGCTGCCCGAGGACTGGCGCAGCCAGCACTAGACCACGCTTGGCCCGGTGCCGCCCCGGCCCGGGAACCGCACGCACACCGTCCGAACCGGTGCCGCCGCAGCGCGGACCGCGTTCCCGATCGAAGGAGCAACACGCATGCCAGAGCAGCGTCAGGCCACCGGCCTGGACACCCCGATGTCGGCCCGCGCCAGGCTGTTGCCCCGATTCAGCCCGAACCCGGACGCCTTCGGCTCCACCACCGAAAAGTTCGCCCGCTTCATGGGCACCCCGCAGTTCCTGGTCTACATGACCATCTTCTGCGCGTTCTGGCTCATCTGGAACACCTGGGCCCCGGCCGGTTGGCGCTTTGACTCGGCCGCGCTGGGTTTCACCGCGCTGACCCTGATGCTCTCCCTGCAGGCCTCCTACGCCGCCCCGCTGCTGCTGTTGGCCCAGAACCGGCAGGATGACCGCGACCGGGTCTCGCTCACCGAGGACCGGGCCCGGGCCGAACGCAACCTGTACGACACCGAATACCTCACCCGTGAGCTGGCCAGCCTGCGCTTGGCCATGCAGGATGTGGCCACCCGCGACTATGTGCGCTCCGAGCTGCGCAATGTGCTGGAGGAGCTGCTGGAAACCAGCGAGGGTGAGGAGCTGCACCTGCGGGCGAAGAACCCGCGCCGCAAGCCGGCCCAGCACACCGGCCTGATCCCGCAAATCGACCAGGGCCCCGGCCCGCATGAGAGCCAAGGTGGCAAGTGAGCACGAACGAGCAGCTGCGCACCGCACTGTCCAAGGTCATCGACCCGGAACTGCGCAAATCCATCACCGAACTGAACATGGTCCCCCACGCCAGCGTGGAGGGGAACACCGCGCGGGTGACCGTGCTGCTGACCATCGCCGGCTGCCCGATGCGCTCCACCATCGAGGCCGACGTGCGCGCCGCGGCGCTCAGCGTGCCGGGGATCAGCCAGGTGGACCTTGAGCTGGGCGTCATGAGCCCGGAACAGCGCAAGGAACTGCGCGACTCGCTGGCCGGACGGCGCACCCCGTTCTCCGACCCGAACTCCCTGACCCGGGTCATTGCCGTGGCCAGCGGCAAGGGCGGGGTCGGCAAGAGCTCAATCACCGCCAACCTGGCCACGGCGATGGCCGCGGACGGGCTGAAGGTCGGGTTGATCGACGCCGACGTGTACGGGTTCTCCATCCCGGCGCTGATGGGCACCAGGCAGAACCCAACCCGGGTCGATGAGATGATCCTGCCGCCGGTCGCCCACGGGGTGAAGGTGATCTCCATCGGCATGTTCCTGGATTCAAACCAGCCGGTAATCTGGCGCGGACCGATGTTGCACCGGGCGCTGGAGCAGTTCCTGTCCGACGTGTACTTCGGGGACCTGGACGTGCTGCTGCTGGATCTGCCCCCGGGCACCGGGGACATCGCCATCTCGGTCTCCCAGCTGCTGCCGAACTCGCAGCTGCTGGTGGTCACCACCCCGCAGTCCACCGCCACCCAGGTGGCCGAGCGGGCCGGCACCATCTCCCTGCAGACCCAGCAGAAGGTCATCGGCGTGGTGGAGAACATGAGCTACCTGCAGCTGCCGGACGGCACACGCATGGAAATCTTCGGCTCCGGCGGCGGCCAGGTGCTCAGCGACTCGCTGGGTGAACAGCTGGGCTACCCGGTGCCGCTGCTGGGGCAGCTGCCGTTGGAGGAATCCCTGCGCGAGGGTTCGGACGCCGGGGTGCCGGTGGTGCTCTCTGACCCGGACGCGGAGGTGTCCCGGCGGCTGCGGCAGATCTCCCGCACCCTGGTGCACCGGCCCCGTGGCCTGGCCGGGCGCTCGCTGCCGCTAAACGTGTAGTCCGCGGCCGGTCACGGGGTGGACCGGCATCGCGCAGCGTCTTGCCCCGGCGCCGCGGCGCTGCTAATGTCCTAAGCACGCTGCGGCGTCCTGGATCAGCAGACAGGCAAACTGAGCTGGCATTTTACTTTTTCAACGAAAGGAATGTCGGCCATGCCGCACCCGAGCACCCTTTGGATCAAAAACCCGCAAGGCATCCTCAGCGACACCGATGCCGGCAACGGCATCGTCGTCCGGGACAATCTGATCATTGAACTGGTCCCCTGCGGGGCGCAGCCCACCACCGCGTATACCGAGGTCTTTGACGCGGCCAACCATGTGCTCACGCCGGGGTTGGTCAACACGCACCACCACTTCTACCAAACCCTGACCCGCGCCTGGGGACCGGCGGCCAACGCCCCGCTCTTCCCGTGGCTGCAGAACCTCTACCGGGTGTGGGCGCGGCTGACCCCACAAGCCCTGGACGCCGCGGTGCGGGTGGCGCTGGCAGAACTGCTGCTCTCGGGCTGCACCACCGCCGCCGACCACCACTACCTCTTCCCGGCGGGCATGGATGAATCCATTGACATTGAGGTCGCCGCGGTGCGGGACTTTGGGATGCGCGCCACCTTGACCCGCGGGTCGATGACGCTGGGAGAGGATGACGGAGGGCTGCCGCCCCAGTCCACGGTGCAGGAGCTGGATGTGGTGCTGGCCGACAGCCAGCGGCTGATCGAGGCCTACCACGAGCCCGGGGAGGGCGCCACGATCCAGATCGCCCTGGCCCCCTGCTCCCCGTTCTCGGTGACCACCCAGGCCATGAGCGAAAGCGCGCGCCTGGCCGGGCACTACGGGGTGCGCCTGCACACGCACCTGGCCGAAACCCTGGATGAGGAGGAGTTCTGCCTGAGCCGGTTCGGGCTGCGGCCACTGGACTACCTGGACAGCGTGGGCTGGCTGGGACCGCACACGTGGCTGGGGCACGGCATCCACTTCAATGACGCCGAGATCCGCCAGCTGGGCGCGGCGGGCACCGCCGTGGCCCACTGCGCCACCTCGAACATGCGCCTGTCCTCCGGCATTGCCCGGGTGCTGGAGCTTGAGCAGGCCGGGGTCCCGGTTGGGCTGGGCGTGGATGGTTCGGCCTCCAACGACGGCTCGAACATGATCCTGGAGGCCCGTCAGGCCCTGTACCTGCAACGGCTGCGCTACGGGGCGGACGTACCTGTGGAACGCGCGCTGCGCTGGGCCACCGAGGGGTCGGCGCGGGTGCTGGGACGCCGGGACATTGGCCGCATCGCGGTGGGCCAGCAGGCGGACCTGGCGTTCTTCAAGACCGATGAGCTGCGCTTCTCGGGCAGCCACGACCCGTTGGCCGCCCTGCTGCTGTGCGGTGCGGACAAGGCCGACCGGGTCATGGTCGCCGGGCGGTGGCGGGTGCTGGACGGTGCCATCCCGGGACTGGACCTGCCGGCGCTGATCCATGAGCACCGCCGCCACGCGCGGGCGCTGGTGGATTTGTCCACCCCGGTAATCCAGTACAGCTAGCCGTTCTCCGGCCGGATGCCGGTTCGCCCTTTACCGGCAGCGAACCGGTGTCGGGCTTTAGGAACAAGTAATCCCCTGCTGCCGGACTCATACCGGGGCAGGGGATTGTGTCGTTGGGGGAAGCCTCCAGGCTAGGTGGCCTCGTCGTCGAAGGGGGCCGGCTCCCCCGGGGCCAGGCGGTCGGTGGCCGCCGGGGCCACGGATTTGCGGATCGGGGCGGCCGGGGCGGATTTTGCGGCGGTGACCGCCTCATCGAATTCGTCGACTAGGGCTTCCTTGATGATCCGCCGCGGGTCGTACTGGCGCGGATCCAGTTTCTTCCAGTCCATGTCGGCGACTTCGTCGCCCACTTCCTCCCGCAGCTGCTCCCTGGCCCCGTTGGCCATGCGGCGCAGTTCCTTGACCAGGTTCGCCAGTTTCCGGGCGTACTCGGGAAGCTTTTCGGGGCCCAAGATCACCACCGCGAGAATCGCCAAAACGACGAACTCGCTACCGTTGATACCTGCAAACTCCACGATAGAAAGATTACCCTGTCATCCGGGCATCGGCCTAAGCGCGCTGCCGTGTCGAGAGCCGGTGCCCCGGCGTGCTAGCTGGCGCTGGGCATGATCTTGCCGGCGATGCGCGGCAGCGAAACCGTCAGCGGGGCCTTGGTGTTGGCGGGGTTGCGGTGTGCCAGCGCATCACGCAGCATCGCCCGTCCACGGTGGATGCGTGAGCGCACCGTGCCCAGTTTCACGTTCAGGGCGTTGGCGACTTCCTCGTAGGAGTACCCCTCCAGGTCACACAGGACAATCGCGGCTCGGAACTCCGGCGCCAACGCCTTCAGGGCGCTGTGCACGTCCACATCCAGGTTGTTCAGTTCAAAGCCGCGTTCGGGGCCCGGCGCGGTGCCTTCCAAACGGTCCTCGGCCCCTTCGGCGAAACGGTCGAAGCGGATCTTGGAGCGGCGGCGCGCCCCGTCCAGGAACAGGTTGGTGGTGATGCGGTGCAGCCAGCCGCCCAGGGTGCCCGGAGTGTAGTTCTCCAGGCCCTTGAAGGCGCGCACGAACGCTTCCTGGGACAGGTCCTCCGCGTCCTGGCGGTTACCGGTCAGCCGGTAGGCCAGGCGGAAGATGCGATCCCCATGTTCGCGCACCATGGCATCCCACGTGGGTGCGGGATCGGCGGGGGCGGCGAGTTCGTTGCGTGTAGTGCTCACGTATTAAGTCTCGGCTCTCCAGCTGAGCACAAGCTAAGAATCCACTGCGCTGAAGCCGTCAGTTGTCCTTGGGCAGCACGCCCCGGCCCGGTTAAGCCACTGCGGGGAACGCCCGCGATCGCATCAGCGCCGGGACTTCAAGGTTCTGTGACAAAGAGCGCTACGATGGACGGTGGCCGCCATTTTCATGGAATGAGGAACGCACCCACATGCCGTCGATGAACACCGAGTTGTTTGCCAGCTGGACCCATGCCCAGAACGCCGTGACCGAAGATGAGGTCATGACCCGCGCCCGGGAGCGCGGCAGCGAACTGGGAGCGCACACCATCGACCCGGCCGGCGCGTCCATCCTGCAGCTGCTCTCCAATCTTTACAGCCCCCGCAACGCAGTGCAGATCGGCGCCGGGGTCGGGGTCGCCTCCCTGTCGATCCTGCGCGGCATGGGAACCAACGGCACCCTGACCGTGATCGAAAGCGACCTGGAGAACGTGGGGGCGCTGCGCGAGGCGCTGCGCGAGGACCGGGTGCTGGGCGCCCGGGCGCGCATCATCACCGAACGCGCCGCCACGGTACTGGGCCGGCTCACCGATCGAGCGTACGACATGGTGCTGATCGATGCCGAGCACGAGAACCTGCTGGACTACGTCGCCGAGGCCAAGCGCCTGATCGGCAAGCGCGGGGTCATCATCATCTGCAACGCCTTTGACGAGCACCGCCTGGCCAAGCCAGCCGTGCGCAAGGCCTCCACGGTGGCCATGCGTGATGCCATGCGGATGCTGCGCGAGGACCCGAACCTGCTGTGCCACCTGCTGCCCACCGAGCAGGGCTTGTTCATCGCGGCAGCCAAGCACTAGTACGTCCGTAGGACGCAGGAGGAACGGGGCCGCCCGCCGCGGCGGGTGCGCGACGGGCTGGTGACAGACCAAAGGGCCGGCGAATGCCGGCCCTGAGAATCCTTATTCAGTGACGTTTACCAGACAATTACGCAGCTCGGTGGCCTCATCTGCATTCAATTCGACCACCAGGCGACCGCCGCCATCGATGGGCAGGCGCAGGATCAAGCTTCGGCCTTCCTTGGTGACTTCCATTGGCCCATCACCGGTGCGTGGCTTCATCGCCGCCATGTACGTTGTTCCCTTCGTCAGTGACCGGAACGTTCAACCGCATACCGGTTCAACGCCCGAGCCGTCCTATAGTCCGCTCAATCAGCTGGGATTACCTTGTTGATTTGGAGACTCTATACTCTCCATTATTCCTAATTTTCGCCCGTGTCGCTAATCACACGCCGCGACTCGATGTCATGAATCTTATTCTCCAGCCGGTTGATGCGCGCAGCGAGCTGATCCAGAACGTCGTCCACCTGGTCGCACCGGTAGCCGCGCAGCCCAATGGAAAAACGCACCGCATCCACGTCGCGGGCCGAGGGTTCATCGGGCAGCAGCACCGGCGGCAGTGACGCCTCGGGCTCAATCAGGCCGGCCACCGGTTCGCGCGGCACCTCGAAGCGCCGCCCCGCGGAGCGTGCCGGACGGCGCAGCGCACTGAGGTAGAACGCCGCCGCACCACACAGCACAATCGCCAGCGCCACCAGCAGGAAGGACATCAGATCCCTTCCGAGTTATGCGAGGAGTTTGCATCAATCAGCGCGCTGATCACCACGTCAACCGCTTCGTCCGGGTCATCGGTGAGGGTGAACAGGTTCAGGTCCTTCGGCGAGATGCAGCGCTCCTCGGCCACCACGTTCGTCAGCCAGTCGACCATGCCGCCCCAGTAGTCCTTCCCCACCAGCACGATGGGGAAGCTGGTGATCTTCTCGGTCTGAACCAGGGTCAGCGCCTCGAAGAGCTCATCCAGGGTTCCAAAGCCGCCGGGCAACACGATGAAGCCCTGGGAGTACTTCACGAACATCGTCTTGCGCACGAAGAAGTAGCGGAAGTTGATTCCCTTGTTCACCCACTGGTTCAGTCCGGTTTCGAAGGGCAGCTCAATGCCCAGCCCCACCGAGACTCCCCCGGCGTCGCTCGCGCCGCGGTTCGCCGCCCCCATGATGCCCGGGCCCCCGCCGGTGATGGTGATCAGTCCGGCTTCGGCCAGGCGGCGTCCGATGCGCTCTGCCTGTTGGTAGTAGGGGCTGTCTTCCCCGGTGCGGGCCGAACCAAAAACGGAGACGGCCGGGCCGATCCCCGCCAGGGTGCCGAAGCCGGAGACGAACTCGCTTTGAATCCGCAGCACGCGCCACACGTCATTGTGGGTGAAGTCCTCCTGCGGCCCGGAAAGCAGGTAGCGGTCCAGCTGCATGCCCGGGGTCTTGCCGGGCCACGAGGCTTCGACGTGCAGTTTTCTGCCGGCTCGTGCGTTTTGTTCACTCTTGCTTTTGTGGGCCATGACTTCACTCTATCCGTCCCGCCACCACTATGGGCTGCTTCATTGCATCCTGTTAGCGAACAAATGACGCCCTTGCTCCCGATCCGGCGCCGCACCCCTACCCCAGGGCAGGTGCCGCCACACCCACTCCGCTGCTGGCGGATGCCTTCACCGCCCTTGGCAGCTAAGACTGGGTTCACCTTTCGTGAATCGCTCGGACCCCAGGCACGCAAGGCGCCTGCCCGCGCACCGGCCTGGTCCCGCCTTTGCACCCCGAATTTGCGCGATTCCCGCTGCGACGTGCGCGTTACCATTTGGTAACAACTTCTGGACGAGTGTGATTCGTATCGCGTTACCCCGGTCACATGGGCTAATGTCTAATCTATGAAAAGAGATCCTGCGACTCAATCTTCATATGACGGCCCGATTGTTCAGCTGACCGCGGTCAACAAGCATTACGGTGCCCTGCATGTCTTGAACGACATCAACCTTGAAGTTACCAAGGGCGAAGTAGTCGTGATCCTCGGTCCGTCGGGCTCAGGGAAGTCGACCCTGTGCCGTGCCATCAACCGCTTGGAGACAATCGATGACGGCACGATCAAGATCGATGGCGAGACCCTGCCCGAAGAGGGCAAGGCCCTGGCCAACCTGCGGGCCGATGTCGGGATGGTTTTCCAGTCCTTCAACTTGTTTGCGCACAAGACGATTCTGGAGAACGTCACCCTGGGCCCGATCAAGGTCAAGGGTATGAAGAAGACCGAAGCCGAGAAGCTGGCCATGCAGCTGCTTGAGCGGGTGGGAGTGGCCAACCAGGCCAACAAGCTGCCGGCCCAGCTCTCCGGCGGCCAGCAGCAGCGTGTGGCCATCGCCCGCGCACTGGCCATGCGCCCGAAGGTCATGCTCTTTGATGAGCCGACCAGTGCGCTGGACCCGGAAATGATCAACGAGGTGCTGGACACCATGGTCACCCTGGCCAAGGAGGGGATGACCATGCTGGTGGTCACCCACGAAATGGGCTTCGCCCGCAAGGCCGCGGACCGGGTGATCTTCATGGCTGACGGAAAGATCGTCGAACAGGCCGCACCGAACGACTTCTTCACCAACCCGCAAACCGACCGGGCCAAGGACTTCCTTGGCAAGCTCATCACCAACCACTGATACACACACCCGCATCACAAGTAGGAGAACATCATGCGTAAGACACGTTTCGGTTCGATTCTCGCCATGGCCGCGGTGGCAGGCCTGGCCCTGACCTCATGCGGCGGATCGGGCTCCGATGACGCCGGAAGCGGCGACGGTGGCGGCGAGAAGGTGCGCATCGGCATCAAGTTCGACCAGCCGGGCCTGGGCTTCAAGGAAGGCGATGAGTACACCGGTTTTGACGTGGACGTCGCCAAGTACGTCGCCAAGGAGCTGGGCTACGACGAGGGCAACATCGAGTTCGTCTCCGCCCCCTCGGCCAACCGCGAAACCCTGCTGGAAACCAACCAGGTCGACATGATCTTCGCGACCTACACCATCAATGACGCCCGCAAGGAGCGCGTGGCCTTCGCTGGCCCGTACTTCGTGGCCGGCCAGGACCTGCTGGTGCGCACCGATGATTCCACGATCACGGGCAAGGACTCGCTCGATGGCAAGAACCTGTGCTCGGTCACCGGTTCCACCTCGGCCGAAAACGTGAAGAAGGACATCCCGGGCGTCAATCTGGTCGAGCAGCAGGGCTACGCCGACTGCCTGGGCCTGCTGGAGACCGGTGGGGTGGACGCGATCACCACCGATGACATCATCCTGGCCGGCTTGGCCGCCACCGAGGCGAACAAGGGCAAGTTCAAGGTCGTGGGCGCACCGTTCAGCGAAGAGCCCTACGGCGTGGGCCTGAACAAGGAAAACGACAAGTGCGAGGACATCAACACCGCCATCAAGAAAATGATCGATGAGGGCGAGTGGGAGAAGGCGCTGAACGCCAACACCGAAGGCACCGGCTACAAGCCGAACGCCGAGTTGAACCCGCCGACCGAATTCGAGGCCTGCAGCTAGTCAGGCCAGCGCACTAACGACGTGGTGCCGTGTTTCGGTTCGCACCGGGCACGGCACCACCGGTTTCCACCCCATCCACCGACCAAGGAGAACACGTCGTGGAAGGCTATTTAAGTCTTTGGGATGAGTACGGTGAGCGGATCCTGGAGTCCTTCTGGGCCAACCTGCAACTCACCTTCTGGGCCGCCTTGGCATCGCTGGTGCTGGGCACCTTGCTGGCCATCATGCGGATCAGCCCCATCCCCAGCCTGCGGGCCTTTGGCACCGCCTACGTCAACATCTTCCGAAACACCCCGCTGACCATCATCCTCACCTTCGGTGTGCTGGTGCTCTTTGGCGTTTTTGAGCTCAAGCTCAGCTCGGATTTCAACCTGAACTTCTTCCAGATCGCGATCATCGGCCTGAGCATCTACCATGCCGCGTTCTTCTGTGAAGCCATCCGCTCCGGGGTCAACACGGTGCCGCTGGGACAGGCCGAGGCGGCCCGCGCCATCGGGCTCAGCTTCCTGCCCGCGGCGCGCATCATCATCCTGCCCCAGGCGTTCCGCGGGGCGATCGCCCCGATGGGCAACGTGCTGATCGCACTGATCAAGAACACCACCGTGGCCATCGCCGGATCAGTCGCCGAGATTTCCGGGCTGATGAAGACGATGCTGGAGTACCGCGCCGACGTGGGCATCCTGATCTTCCTGACCGTGGCACTGATGTTCGTCATCGTCGTGCTGCCGATCGGAGCGCTGACCACCTGGCTGTCCAAGAAACTGGCGGTGGCACGATGAGCAACGCACAATCGGTTCTCTTCGATGCCCCGGGGCCCAAGGCGCGCCGGCGCATCATGGTCCTGAACATCATCGGCATCCTGCTGGCCCTGGCCCTGATCGGCTACATCCTGTACGTGATGAACAGCAAGGACCAGCTGAACCCCGAACGCTGGGCGGTCTTTGCCAAGGGTTCGATCTGGTCGAACTACGTGCTGCCGGGCCTGCTGAACACGCTGAAGGCCGCGGCGATCTCGATCGTGACCTCCCTGGTCTTTGGCTTCATCTTCGGCATGGGACGCCTGGCCCACAACAAGCTGATCAACTTCCTCAGCTCGGTGGTCGTGGAATTCTTCCGCGCCGTGCCGGTGCTGCTGATGATGCTGTTCCTGTGGATCATGCTGGCCCGGGCCGGCTGGGTTGAACCGGCCAGCTCACCGTTTGTCGCGGTCGTGATCGGGCTGACCCTTTACAACGGGTCCGTGGTGGCCGAACTGATTCGCTCCGGCGTGCATGGGCTGCCCAAGGGCCAGCGTGAAGCGGGCATCGCCATCGGGCTGACCCGTGGCCAGTCGCTGCGCCTGATCGAGATCCCGCAGGCGCTGACCGCGATGCTGCCGGCACTAATCAGCCAGTTCATCGTGATCCTGAAGGACTCGGCGCTGGGCTACATCATCAACTTCAACGAACTGCTGTTCAACTCGAAGCTGGTGGGTACCGGCAACTCGAACATGCTGCAGGCGCTGGTGATCTGTGCGCTGATTTTCATCCTGCTGAACTTCGCCCTGTCGAAGCTGGCGGAGATCGTCTCCCGCCGGCTGAGCAGCCGGGTTCCGCGGGACAAGAAGGCGGCCCCGGCACCCAGTGCCACCATGCCGCCGGATGTGGGGATCCCGGCCGCGGGAAACAACTAGGGATGAGGGGCCTGCCCCTTGCCACTCCCCCGAATAGCACTGCAGCGCCGGCGATGGAACACCCATCGCCGGCGCTGCAGTTTTTTCGTGCCCGGCGCCAGGGCCTGTCCGTAAAGGCCCGTAACGCTTCCGGCGCTACTCCTGGAGCCAGCTGCGCAGCGCCTGGGCGCAGCGCCGGATGGCCTCCAGGGGCACGTGCTCATCATCGGTGTGGGCCAACAGCGCGTCCCCGGGACCGAAGTTCACGGCCGGGATGCCCATGGCCGAGAACCGGGCCACATCCGTCCAGCCGTACTTGGGTTTGGGCTCCTGGCCCACGGCGGCCACCAGTGAGGCGGCGATCGGCTGGTCCAGGCCCGGGGTGGCCCCCAGCGCCCCGTCGGTGCGCTCCACCTCAAAGCCCTCCATCAGCTCCCGCACCACGGCCTCGGCCTGCTCCACGGTCTTGTCCGGGGCAAAGCGGTAGTTCACGCTCACCTCGCACAGGTCCGGGATCACGTTGCCGGCGATGCCGCCGCTGATCCGCACGGCGCTCAGCGACTCCCGGAAGGCCAGGCCCTGCACGTCCACGGTCTGGGCCCGGTAGTCGGCCAGGCGCTGCAGGATCGGGGCGGCGGCGTGGATCGCGTTCTGCCCCATCCAGGCGCGCGCAGAGTGCGCCGCCCGGCCCTGGGTGCGCACGATGAAACGGCTGGTGCCGTTGCAGCCGCCCTCCACCGTGCCGTTGGTGGGCTCCAGGAGTATTGCGAAGTCCGCGGCCAGCAGGTGCGGGGCCTCGCGCTGCAGCCGGCCCAGTCCGGACTTGGCCGCTTCCACCTCCTCATGGTCATAGAAGATGTAGGTGATGTCGTGGGTTGGGTTGCGCAAGGCGGCGGCCAGGTGCAGCTGCACCGCCACCCCGCCCTTCATGTCGGTGGCGCCGCGCCCGTAGAGCACCCCATCGATTTCGCGCGCGGGCACGCCGCCGCGGGCCAGCGGGTCGGTGGGCAACGGGACCGTGTCCAGGTGTCCGGCCAGCACGACCCGGCGTTCCCGGCCCAGGTTGGTGCGCGCCACGATCGCATCCCCGTATCGGTGCAGTTCCAGGTGCGGGCAGGCTTCGAGGGCGCGGTGGATCGCATCGGCCAGGGCGCGCTCGTTGCCGGAGACCGATTCCATGTCGATGAGTGTCGCGGTCAGCTGGGCGACATCCGCTTCCAGGTTCAATTCCATCGGGTTCAACCTACTCATTCCTGCTGCTCATTGCGTAATGGGAACGTCATTTGCCCACGATACCGGCAGGATACGCCGGTACGATATCTTCATGACTTCAGCAGTTGACTCAACCCATCCTCCCGTCCGCCTGGCGTCGGCGCACGGCCTGGCCACGATCGCCCAGGACGGCACCGTCCTGGATGTTTGGTACCCCGGCCCCTGCCTGGGAGTGCTCAACGACCTGGAGCCGCAAACCGGCGAGCTGGCGGCCCTGGCCGTGGAGGATACGGCCCGCGGCACCCGCCAGGAAGTCATCTCGCTGACCATCAACCTGGATGTCGCCCCGGCCGACACCGCTGACGTGTGGCTGCGCCTGCACCTGCTCTCGCACCGGCTGGTCACCCCGAACTCGATCAACCTGGACGGGATCTTCTCCCACCTGCCCAACATTGTCTGGACCAACTTCGGCCCCTGCCTGGCCGAGGGGTTTGAAAAGACCCGGCTGCGGCTGCGTTCACGCGGGGCGGTGACCGTGTACGGGGTGGACAAGTTCCCGCGCATGGTCGACTACGTGGTGCCCTCCGGTGTGCGCATCGCCGACGCGGACCGGGTGCGCCTGGGCGCGCACCTGGCCACCGGCACCACGGTCATGCACGAGGGGTTCGTGAACTTCAACGCCGGAACGCTGGGCGTCTCCATGGTGGAGGGCCGGATTTCGGCTTCGGTCGTGGTCGGCAACGGCTCGGACGTCGGCGGCGGCGCATCCATCATGGGGACCCTCTCCGGCGGCGGCAAGGAGCGCATCTCCATTGGTGAGCGCGTCCTGCTCGGGGCCAACGCCGGGGTGGGGATCTCCATCGGGGATGACTGCGTGGTGGAGGCCGGGCTCTATGTCACCGCCGGCACCCGGGTGAGCTTGCCCGATGGCCGCACCGTGAAGGCCCTGGAGCTCTCCGGGGTTCCCGGCCTGCTCTTCCGGCGCAACTCGGTGACCGGCGCCGTCGAGGCGCTGGCGCGCACCGGCGGGAAGGTGGAGCTGAACACCGAACTGCACCAGAACTGATCAGGCGGCGCCCAGCCCCGAAGCCGGGCTGCCCCCGCACGGCACAGGCCGTGGCCGCCACCTTTCCCCGGTGGGCGGCCACGGCCTGTGGTTGATCTGATTCCGTTGGGTCAGTGATCCGTTGGAAGGCTACCGGGAATCGGCATGGGTGCCTCCGCGCTCGTGGTCCAGATCGCTGTCTCCGCGGATCAGGCGGTAGCAACCGTAGACAATCACCATCACGCCCCAGATAACGGGGATCCACAGCGGACTGCGTGACACCTCATGGCCTTGCGGGACCAGGAACAGGAATGCCGCAAATGCCAAGGTAAAGATCAGTCCGCTGAAGGCAAAGGCCAGACCACGCGTGTTGCGTCGCGGGTGGCTGATTGCTCCATGGAACACCATGATGTCCTCCATCCTGCCGTGTTGCCGCATCGGCCGACCGCAAGGACGGCCGAGGGCTACTGAAGTTCAGGTCGCGAATCGTTCATATGTTCTCCCTCCCCCGGGATGCGCCACCGAAGCAAAGACCTCGCCCCGTGACCCGGCTTGGCTCTCATTATCCCCATTAAGCTCGACGACGGGAAGGGTGGGCAGGATCCTGTCCGGCTCTTCCGCTTGGTGGGCACTACATGAAGATGATGCTCACGATCGGCTCGATGTAGCCGTGGAAGGCCTTGCCGTCGCGCATCAGGGAACTGCTGGCCACCACGGTGGCCTGGCCCATCAGCCAGGCGCGCGGTTCGTTCAGCGGCACCTCCACCAGCTGCATGTGCACCGCTTCCCGCCCGGCCAGGTGCTCGATGCCCCGGTCGGCCAGCAGCACCTCGATCTCATCCATCCGCTTGGGAACATACTGGGCGCTGCGCAGCACAAAGTCTTCAAGGCATTCATGGGCAAACAACGTGGTTTGCCCGTAGTGCGCGTTGGCCAGCTTCGCCAGCTCCGGGTAGCCCTGAGCATCCAGGTCAGGGATCCCGCCCACGTGATGTCCGTTTTGCAGCGAGCGCCCGTCTTTGACCAGGCTTTCCCACCACGAATACCATTCCTGGCGGATCTGTCCGTGGGAGGCCGGCGGCTGCAGGGGTCGCAACCGTCCCCGCTGCTCCAGTGCGCAGTTGGGGCCGAGCTCGTGGGGGTTGATTCCCCCCAGCTCGCGCAGGTACAGGGCCATCAGCAGCTGCGGGTTGGCGCAAACACCAATTGACCAGTTATTCCCCTGCCGGAAATACATGCGCACCACCTTGCCTATCGACGCACATCCCCCATAACCTTCCACGATACGCCGTACCCACTGCTTAAAAAAGGGCACCGGCACCCCGTGGCCCGCTGGGGCCTGGGGGTGCCGGTGCCAGGAGACTGGCGCTACACGGGTTTAGAGGCCCGGGTAGTTGCGCTCGGTCTCGCCGATGTACAGCTGACGCGGACGGCCGATCTTGGTGTCCGGGTCCTTGATCATTTCGCGCCACTGGGCAATCCAGCCGGGCAGGCGACCGATGGCGAACAGCACGGTGAACATCTTCTCCGGGAAGCCCATCGCCTTGTAGATCAGGCCCGTGTAGAAGTCCACGTTCGGGTAGAGCTTGCGCTCGATGAAGTAGTCATCGTTCAGCGCCTTCTCTTCCAGGCTCATGGCGATGTCCAGCAGTTCGTTGCTGCCCTGCTTGGCCAGGATGTCATGGGCGGTCTTCTTGATGATCTTCGCGCGCGGGTCGTAGTTCTTGTAGACGCGGTGCCCGAAGCCCATCAGGCGCACGCCGTCTTCCTTGTTCTTGACCTTCTCCATGAACTTCTCCGGGGAGATGCCCTGGGCGTGGATTTCGCGCAGCATCTTCAGCACGGCCTCGTTCGCGCCGCCGTGGGCGGGACCGAACAGGGCGTTGATGCCGGCCGAGACCGAGGCGAAGAGGTTCGCATCGGAGGAGCCGACCAGGCGCACGGTGGAGGTGGAGCAGTTCTGCTCGTGGTCTGCGTGCAGGATCAGCAGCAGGTCCAGGGCCTTGACCATGTCCGGGTCCAGCTCGTACGGCTCGGCGGCGGTGCCGAAGCACAGGCGCATGAAGTTCTCGACCATGTTCATCGAGTTGTCCGGGTAGAGCAGTGCCTGCCCGATCGACTTCTTGTGCGCGTAGGCGGCCAGCACCGGCAGCTTGGCCAGCAGGCGCATCGTGGAGCGCTCGACCTGTTCGTCGTTGTTCGGGTCCAGCGAGTCCTGGTACCAGGTCGACAGTGCCGACACGGCCGAGGAAAGCACCGGCATCGGATGGGCGTCGCGCGGGAAGCCGCCGAAGAAGCCCTTGAGCTCCTCGTGCAGCAGGGTGTGGCGGCGCAGGCGGTTGTCAAAGTCTGCCAGCTGCTCGGCGGTGGGCAGCTCCCCGTAGATCAGCAGGTAGCTGACCTCGACGAAGCTGGACTTCTCCGCCAACTGCTCAATGGGGTAACCACGGTAGCGCAGGATCCCTGCATCCCCGTCGATGTAGGTGATCGCGGACTTGGTGGCCGCGGTGTTCATGAAGCCCGGGTCGTAGGTGACCGCACCGGTGGTCTTCAGCAGCGGAGCCACGCTCAGCCCCTGGTTGCCTTCGGCGGCCGGTACCACTGGTAGTTCCAGGTTCGTCTGCCCATATGTGAGCTGCGCAGAATTGATCTCTGTCATTGCTTCTCCTAACCGGAAAGCTTGTAGTTCCGAAAGGTCAGTCGTCATCGTCGAACATACCGCCAATTGGCCTCACCGCGCTAATCAGCGGATCATTTCAGCCCTGGCCGGCAGAGGTCAACCGCTCCACGGCCTGGGCGACGCGCTCGTCGGAGGCAGTGAGCGCGATCCGTACGTGCGCTTCGCCTTCAGAACCGTAAAAAGCGCCGGGACCTGCAATGATTCCCAGCTCGGCAAGCCGTTGCAGGGTGTCCCAGCTGGAACGGCGTTCGGTGCACCACAGGTACAGCCCGGCCACGGAGTCCTCGATCCGCAGCCCGAAGCCCTCCAACGCCGGGCGCAGCGCGTCGCGCCGGGCCCGATAAATGTCTTTTTGTTCACGGACATGCGCCTCATCGTTTAGCGCGATGACCATGGCGTGCTGCACGGGTGCCGGGACAATCATTCCCGCGTGCTTGCGGTTGTTGATCAGGGCCGGCATCAGGTTAGGGGCCCCGGCCACGAACGCGGCGCGGTACCCGGCCAGGTTGGATTGCTTGGACAGGGAGTACAGCGCCAGCAGGTCATCGATGTTTCCGTCGCACACCCGCGGATCAAGGATGCTGGGGACCTGGTCCTCGTATTCATCCCAGCCCAGCTCCGCATAGCATTCATCGGAGGCCACCACGGCCCCCAGCTCGCGGGCCTGGCAGACCAGTTCACGCAACTCCTGAATGTCGCGGACCTTGCCGGTGGGGTTCCCCGGCGAATTGACCCACACCAGTTTCAGGTTCGCCCGCTGCTGCTCGTCCAGGCTGGAGAGGTCATCGGTGGCCACACTGGTGGCGCCGACCAGTTGTGCGCCGATGTCGTAGGTCGGGTAGGCGATGCGCGGGCGCACCACCACGTCCCCGGGCCCCAGCCCGAGCAGCAGCGGCAGCCAGGCCACCATTTCCTTGGAACCGACCGTCGGCATGACGTCGTCGGTGCTCAGTGAGGTGACGTTGCGGCGCCGGGCGTACCAGTCCACGATGGCCTGGCGCAGCTCGGTGGTGCCGTGCGTGGTGGGGTATCCCGGCGCGTTGCTGGCTTCGCGCAGTGCTTCCTGGATCAGTTCCGGGGTCGGGTCCACCGGGGTTCCGATGGACAAATCGACACTGCCCCCCGGATGCTTGGCGGCCACCTCGCGGTACGGGGCCAACTGGTTCCAGGGGTAATCGGGAAGCTGGAGCATGCGGTGATGAACCTCAGTCTTGGTTTTGCGGCGGCAGGGCGGCGACCAGCGGGTGGTCAGTGCCGGTGTTGCCAATTTTAGCCGCACCACCGGGCGAGCCCAGTTCGTCGAAGAAATCAACGTTAACGTTGTAGTAGTCGGCCCACTGCTCCGGGACATCGTCCTCGTAGTAGATGGCCTCTACCGGGCAGACCGGCTCGCACGCGCCGCAGTCCACGCACTCATCCGGGTGAATGTACAAGGAGCGTTCACCTTCGTAGATGCAGTCGACCGGGCACTCTTCGACACACGCCTTGTCTTTCACGTCCACGCACGGCTGAGCGATGATGTAAGTCACGGACCCGAGACCTTTCCTTGCACTTTTGATAGTTTCAACGTCTAGTCACCAGCGCATTACCGGCCTGTAGGCGGAACGCATATCTGGCTTTCTGGATACCAGTCTAGTCCTGTTGTGCAATGTGGGAAGCTCCCGGAGGCCCGCTGTGACGTAACCGACCGAGGCCACCGGACGCAACGGTCTCGAAATGAAATTTTTGGAAATCTTGGAGCTGCACGGTGCTTAACATTGACGATTTAAGACCCGGGGACCGGGTTGTGTTGCGGTATCGGCTTGACCAGCCCGCACCGACGGGGCACGGAGAAACGCTAACCGACGCGTTGGGTGAGATCGTGACCGTCACCGAAACCAGCGTTAGCGTGCAGACCCGGCGCGAAGTCGTCACGGTGAAGCGTTCGCGCATTACCCACGCCAAGCGGGTTCCCCCGCCGCCGCCCCGCCGTGCCCGGCGCCCCCAGCAGCAATAGCGCGGTGCCGCCGACCGGCGTGGAGGAGCGCGAAACGCGATGTGATTTGAAGATACCAATCACTGACGGAAAATCACGTATGCTGGCTGTATGCCAACCGATGAGCAAGTCCAGGCCCGGGCGCGGGCCCTGAGTTCGCCCCTGCGGCTGAGGATTCTGCGCCTGTGTCTCCATGAGTCTCGCACGAACAAGGAGATCGCCGACATCCTTGAACTGAACCCGGCAACCTCGCTGCACCATGTGCGCACACTGGTCAGCAACGGGTTCCTGGCCGCCGAGGAGCCGCGGCGCGGCAACCGCGGGGCGAAGGAAGTCCCCTACCGCAGCACCCGGCAATCCTGGGGCACCCGGATCCCGGATGCGGCGCCGATGCTAGTTGACACGTTCCTGCAGGAGATCAACGGGCTGGATCCGGAGGAGATCCAGGTCATCCGGGTGGGTCTGAAGCTCTCCGAAGCCACCCAGAAGGAAATGATTGGCCGGTTGCGCGAAGTGATCGAGGACTACGCGTTGCGCGAGCCCGAAGCCGACGGGGTGCCGACCTCCCTGTTCATGGCCCACCACCTGGACATCACCGGCAACTGATGCGCCACGGGTGCGGCCTGGCTCCCACCCAAAAACCAGCAGCGGTCCCCGCGTCCCCCGGCAGTGCCGGGGACGCGGGGACCGCTGCTTGTCTGTTGCTGTTCTCTAGGGCCGGGCGCCAATCGCGGCGCGTGCGGGCCGGCGCAGGTTGCGCCGGGCCAACAGCAGGGCCACGACCGCCGGAACCAGCATGCCGTAGACCCATAGGGTCGAGGCCAGGGCCGGGCCGGGCATGTAGTCGTACAGGCTCAGCGGGGTGATCAACCGGTCGTTGCCGTTGAAGGTCAGCACCCCGACCACCACGTAGCATCCGATGAAGCCAAGGGCACCGCCCAGCAGCTTGCCGCTGGCCACGCTGGCCCAGTAGACCAGCAGGCCCAACAGCAGCCAGGCCAGTGCCAGACCCCAGAACACCGGGACATCCCCGGCGTAGAACAGGGAGGCGTGGATGGTGCTGCCCAGGAGCCCGGCCACGAGCGCTGTCACCAGCGCCCGCCACAGGGCCCCGGGCAGCGATCCGCGGAAGGGGCCCTGGTTAGCTGCGCGCGCGGGCACGGTAGGCCTTGACGCGGTCGTTGGCCGAGAGGATCACCTTGCGGATGCGGATCGCCTCCGGGGTGACCTCCACGCATTCGTCCTCACGGGCGAATTCCAGCGACTCTTCCAGGGTCAGGGTGCGCGGCGGGGTCAGGTTCTCGAAGCTGTCCGAGGATGCGGCACGCATGTTGGTCAGCTTCTTTTCCTTGGTGATGTTCACGTCCATGTCCTCGGAGCGCGAGTTCTCACCCACGATCATGCCCTCGTACACCTCGGAGGTCGGCTGCACGAAGAAGGTGCCGCGTTCCTGCAGGTTGATCATCGAGTACGGGGTGGCCACACCGGCGCGGTCGGCGACCAGCGAACCGTTGTTGCGGTATTCGATGGCACCGTGCCACGGCTCGTAGCCCTCGGCCAGCGAGGCGGCGATGCCGGCACCGCGGGTTTCGGTCATGAAGCGGGTGCGGAAGCCGATCAGGCCGCGGGCCGGAACCATGAACTCCATGCGCACCCAGCCGGTGCCGTGGTTGGTCATGTTGGTCATCCGGCCCTTGCGGGCGGCCATCAGCTGGGTGACGGCGCCCAGGAACTCCTCGGGCACGTCAATGGTCATCAGCTCCATCGGCTCATGCACCTTGCCGTCGATGACCTGGGTGACCACCTGCGGCTTGCCCACGGTCAGTTCGAAGCCCTCACGGCGCATCTGCTCGACCAGGATCGCCAGGGCCAGTTCGCCACGGCCCTGCACCTCCCAGGCGTCCGGACGCTCGGTCGGCAGCACCTTCAGCGACACGTTGCCGATCAGTTCGCGGTCCAGACGGTCCTTGACCTGACGGGCGGTGACCTTGGCTCCCTTGACCTTGCCGGCCAGCGGGGAGGTGTTGATCCCGATGGTCATCGAGATGGCCGGCGGGTCAACGGTGATCATCGGCAGCGGCTTCGGGTTTTCCAGGTCGGTAAGGGTTTCACCGATCATGATGTCCTCGATGCCGGCCACGGCCACGATTTCACCCGGCCCGGCTTCGGTCGCCGGGACACGGTTCAGGCCTTCGGTGGCCAGCAGCTCGGTGATCTTCACCTGCTTGTAGGTGCCGTCCTGGCGTGCCCAGGTCACCTGCTGGCCCTTGCGCAGGGTGCCGTTGAAGATGCGCAGCAGCGCCAGGCGGCCCAGGAACGGTGAGGCGTCCAGGTTGGTGACGTGCGCCTGCAGCACTTCGCCCGGGGTGTAGGACGGGGCCGGGACGTGGTCGATGATGGTCTTGAACAGCGGCTCAAGGTTGTCATTGTCCGGCAGTTCGCCGTCGCCGGGCTGGTTGGTGGAGGCGTAGCCGGCCTTGCCCGAGGCAAAGACGATCGGCACGTTCAGGATCTGGTCGATGTCCAGGTCCGGGGCCTCGTCGGCCAGGTCGGAGGCCAGGCCCAGCAGCAGGTCCATGGAGTCGGAGATGACCCCGTCAATGCGGGCATCGGGGCGGTCGGTCTTGTTGACCACGATGATCACCGGCAGGTTGGCGCTCAGCGCCTTGCGCAGCACGAAGCGGGTCTGCGGCAGCGGGCCCTCGGAGGCGTCCACCAGCAGCACCACGCCGTCGACCATGGACAGGCCGCGCTCCACCTCGCCGCCGAAGTCGGCGTGCCCGGGGGTGTCGATGATGTTCATGGTGATCTTGTGGCCGTTCGCGGCCGGGCCCTCATAGAACACGGTGGTGTTCTTGGCCAGGATGGTGATGCCCTTTTCGCGTTCCAGCTCACCGGAGTCCATCACGCGGTCTTCGGTTTCGCCGTGGCTGTCGAACGCACCGGTCTGCTGCAGCATCGCGTTGACCATGGTGGTCTTGCCGTGGTCAACGTGCGCCACAATGGCAACGTTGCGAAGATCTTCGCGAAGTGTGGTGTTTTCTGACATGCGTGAAGGCTCACTTCCGTCCGAGGAATTTCGGGTCATAGGGATCGGGGCCACTTTTGACCCAGCTATTTATTTTACGCGCTGCCGAGAAGTCCTCCGGTTTTCTGTGGCGTATTGAACACAAAAAAACTTCGGGAACCGCGTTTCAGGCGGTCGGGACCCAGAACCTGAGCACCGTGGTGTCCCCGTTGTAGACGACGGCGGGTTGCGCCGCATCGGGCACTCCCCCACATCGTTCGATGGTAGCCCGGGACGCGGCGTTTGTCTCATTACAGGTAATCAGCGCCTGCTTTATCCCACGCTGGGCCAGCTCGGCGAGCGCGAAACGGCAGAGCCTGGTGGCCACCCCCTGGCCCCGGAAACCCGGTCGCACCCCGTAGCCGATGTGTCCGGCGAATTCGCGCAGGTAGTCGTTTAATTCATAGCGCACTCCGACACGCCCGACCAGCCGTCCGTCGATGAAACCACCGAAGGTGCCCGAGGCGACCCACCCGTCGGGAAGCCCCACCCCCTGGCGGTTGGCCTCCAACCTGTCCACAAAGTCCGCCCAGCTCTCCTTCGCCCCTCGGCCAACCAAAAAGTCGAAGTCATCGGCCTGAAGTTCGGCCTGGGCGGCCAGCGCCTGCTGCTCATCGGCCAGCTCGAATGGTCTGACCTGCCAGGACATTGTGTTCTCCATTCAGCCATTATTCGCGCCCGGGCCTTGAATCGTCGAATTTCTGCAGCCACACTGGTCACAATGGCGGCGCACCTGCCGGCACGGAGGGCGCCGGGAAGGAGCGGGAGCTTGACGATTCCCGATATCGGGCAGCGGCCGCGGGTTCCTGCCGCCACCCAGGTGCTGGTGCTCAGTGCCGCCTCGGCCCTGGGCTGCTACCTGCTGGCCCTCTCGCTGCCGGCCCCGCACACCTGGTTGCTGATTCCCTTTGCCACCGGCACCGGTCTGCTGATCGCTTTGGCCGGTGGCCTGGAACAGGCCTGGATGCGTATCCTGAGTGCCGTGCTGTTGGCGGCCTGTGTGCTCGCCGCGGTGCTGATCGGCTCCGCGGCCCTGTTTTCCTGGAGCTTCGCTCCGCTGGTGTTTGTGCACCTGCCCGCCGCGGTCGCCACCTGGATGCGCCGGCGCAAGGCGATGACTCCCCGGGCAGGGGCCGGCAGACGGTGAAACACTGCCGGCTCGCTGGCACTAGTAGACCAGGGTCCGGCCCCGAACCTGTTCGAACCACTGCACCGTTCCGCCCTGAAGGCTGAAGACCTGCGCATCCGGGCGCTCTTCGCTCAGGATGCGTGCGGCACGCTGGGAACGCACCCCGGACTTGCAGGCCAGCACCAGCTGGTCCGCCGTGGCCAGCCCATCCAGCGCCGCCCAGCCCTGCTCCGTCAGCCGTTCCAGGGGGATGTGCACGCTGCCGGGGATGCTTCCCATTTCGCGTTCCCAGGCTTCACGCACGTCCACCACCAGCACCTGGTTTCGTCCCTGCCCGTCCTGCAGTTGCCCGGCATCAATCTGCCGTACCGCGGCCGGCAGGGCGCACCCGTGCTCGTAGTCCTGCAGCTCGGTGACGGGCTGGCGATGCGGGTCCGCGGCAAAACGCAGGATGTCGGTGGTGGCTTGCAGGGCGTCGTAGCGCCAAAAGCGACCGATCAGGGGTTCCCCGATCCCGCAGATCAGTTTCAGCGCCTCGGCGGCCATGGTGGAGCCCACCACCCCGCACAGCGCCCCGAACACCCCGCCTTCGGCGCAGCTGGGCACCGAGTCGGCGTCGGGGATTTCCGGGAACAAATCGCGCAGCATCGGGCCGCGGCCCGGGGCAAAGACTGACACCTGGCCGCTGAAGCGGAAAATGGTTCCCCAGATCAGTGGGGTGCCGCTCAGCTCCGCGGCGTCATTGGACAGGTAACGGGTGGCGAAGTTGTCGGTCCCGTCCAGCACCAGGTCGTGGGCGGCGAACAGTTCCACCGCATTGTGCCGGGTGAGCTTGTCCACGACGGCGGTGAGGTTGGCCTGCGGGTCCAGGCGCAGCGCGGCCTGGCGCGCCGACTCCGCCTTCGCCCGGCCCAGGTCCTGGTGCCGGTGGATCACCTGGCGCTGCAGGTTGGAGGCTTCCACCACGTCATCATCGATGACGCTTAGCTGCCCCACCCCGGCGGCGACCAGGTAGTTGATGATGGGGGCGCCCAGTCCCCCGGCCCCCACCACCAGCACCCTGGCGTTGCGGATCCGGCGCTGGCCCTCGGGCCCGACCCCGGGCAGCGTCAGGTGCCGGGAGTAGCGGGCCAGCTGGTCCGGCGTCAGTTCGGGGCCCGGGGCCACCAGCGGTTCCAACGGGCTCATGAGAACTGTCCCGCCAGGCTTTGCATGGTGCCCTCGACCGGGGAGGAGGCCAGGGCCAAGTCCCGTTTGGGGATGCGCCCGGCCAGCCGGGCGGCCCGTCCGGCGCTGACCGCGTCCCGCATGGCCGTGGCCATCAGCGGGGCGTTGTGCGCCCGGGTTACCGCGCTGGCCAGCAGCACCGCCTCACAGCCCAGTTCCATGGCCAGGGCCGCGTCCGAGGCGGTGCCCACCCCGGCATCCAGGATCACCGGGACGCTGGCCCGGTTCACGATGGTGGCGATGTTGTGCGGGTTCAGGATGCCCAGCCCGGAACCGATCGGGGCGCCGGCCGGCATGATCGCCGCGACTCCCACATCATCCAGTCGCTGGGCCAGGGCCGGGTCGTCATTGGTGTAGGCAAAGACCTGGAACCCGTCGGCCACCAGCTGTTCGGCGGCGGTAAACAGTTCGATCGGATCCGGCAGCAGGGTGTGCTCGTCGGCGATCACCTCCAGCTTGATCCAGTCCGTTTCCAGGGCCTCGCGCGCCAGCCTGGCGGTGAGCACCGCATCGCGGGCGGTGTAGCAGCCGGCGGTGTTCGGCAACGTCAGCACGCCCAGGCGCTGGAGCATGGCGAACACCGAATCCCCACCGGCTGCGGCATAGTGCCTGATGGCCACGGTGGTGACCTCGGTGCCCGAGGCGACCAGGGCCTCTTCCAGGGTGCTTAGGGAGGTCGCTCCCCCGGTGCCCATCACCAGGCGGGAGCGCAGTTGTGCCCCGGCAATGCTGAAGACATCTTCGGGCGTGTGGGGTGCTTCGTTGCTCTGGGTCATCTTCCTCATCCTCCCTGTGCGGCGGTGACCAGGTCTATGCGCGCCCCGGGCGCCACCGTGTGGCTGGCCCAGGCGCTGCGCGGAATTACGTCCCCGTCGATGGCGAGGGCGATTCCCAGCCGGGAGCCGTCCACGGCCAGGCCTTGTTCGTTGATGAGCTTTTTGGTGTGCCCGGCGACGATGTCACGCACGGTGGCCCCGTCGGGCAGGTTCAGTCTCTGGCCGTTGAGCTGCACCTCGATCTCGGTGATTTCAGGCATTGCGTCTCGTGCCTCTCTTTCTGGTTGCTTTGGCTTTGTCTGGTGGCGCTCACCGGGGTGGCGGGCGGCGCCGGATGTCTGGGGTTGCCCGGGTTCGGGGCCGGCTGCGCGGCGGACAGGACCGCCTGATCGGGTGACCGGGATCAGTGGCTGGTGCTGCTGGCCGCGACCGGAAAGCGGTGCAGCCCCAACAGCCCACGGTGCGTCCCCGGGTCGGCGCCCAGCAGCAGGTCACTGGCGATCCGGGCGCCCAGGGGTGCCAGCAGGACGCCGTGGCGGAAGAACCCGTTGCTCACCACCGTGTGCGCGTCCACCCGGTCGATGATGGGCCGGTCATCGGGGGTGCCGGGCCGGGGCCGGGCGATCACCTCACGCAGGGAGGCGTCCATGATCCCGGGCACCAGGCGCCGGGCATCATCCAGCAGGGTGTACAGCGCCTCCACACTGACCAGGTCGTTGCCGTCCTCGCGGCTGCTGGCGCCAAGCACGATGCTGCCGTCGCTGCGCGGCACCAGGTACACGTTGCGCCGGTGCACCACCCCGCGCACCGTGTGGGTGAGCAGCGGGTGTAGGTGGGCCGGCAAGTGCAGGCGCAGGATGTCGCCGTGCACCGCCCGCAACGGCAGCCGCGGGGTGCCGGGCACCTGTCCCAGGCCCGTGGCCAGCAGCACCTGGTCCGCCTCCAGCACCCGCCCGGTCTGGGTGTGCACCCGCGCCGTGGCGCCGCAGTGCTCCACTTCGCTGACCTGCTCCCGGATCAGGTCCTGCCCAAAATGCTCGATGAGGATGCCGGTCAGCGAGCGCGGATCGACCTGGTGGTCCTCGGGGAATACCAGGGCTCCGGCGATGTTCCCGGCCAGGGCCGGTTCCCTGCGCCGCGCCTGGGAGCCCAGCAACATTTGGGTGGGCAACCCCAGCCGGTGGCGGACCTCCTCCAGCTCCGCCAGCGCCTGGCGGTCGGCGGCCTCGGCGGCGACGACCATGGTCGGGTTTTGCCGGTACGCCACCGTCGCACCGGTGGCCTGCTGCACGCGCGCCACCAGTTCCGGGTAGAGCTGCGCCGAGTCGGCCATCATCTGGTGCAGCCGGTCCTGTCCCCAGACGATTTCCGCGGCCGGGGCCAGCATGCCCGCCGCCGCATGGCTGGCGCCCCCGGCGGGGTCAGGGTCGCAGAGCGTGACGCGCACCCCGCGGCTGCGCAGTTCAAAAGCGGTACATAGTCCGGCGATCCCGGCACCAACGATCACGACATGCATCAGGGCACTTTCCTTCCTACGGCGGCATGACCCGCATCAGGTGTGGCGGTCGGCACGAAGCCCTCTCAGCCCGGATCAACAGATCGCGCAGGCTCCCGCGGAGTTAGAAGGATTATAGGCATGGTGCAGCTCACAAACACCAATTGCATGACGGCCGGTCCCGCCGGCGGGCCGCCGCACACACAACCCGTGGTTCACTGGGAGGCATGAACGCATCCGGCACCACTCACAACGCGCAGTCCTACCCCCGGCTCCTGGAGCGCAGCGACCCGTTGGCCCAAGAGCTGCTGGCCCTGGAAGAGCAGTTGCTCTCACCAGCGGTCCGGGGGGATGCGCAGCAGCTGGCTGTGCTGCTGCACGAGATGTTTGAGGAGGTGGGGGTCTCGGGCCGGCACTACACGAAGGACGAGATCATCGCGCTGTTGGCCACCCAAACGCGCACCGATAATCCCCCGGCCGCCCTGCACGCCCCGAGCCTGTTGGCCTTGTCCGAGCATCAGGTGCTGCTGCGCTGGCAGAGCACCGGGGTGCGTACCGCCCACCGTAGTTCCCTGTGGCAGTTGGAGCGGGGACGCTGGCAGCTGCTGTACCACCAGGGCACCGCCAGTGCCGTTGGCGCGCAGCAGCAGTCGACCCCGGCGCCACGCCCGGCCCCAGCCCCGGCAGGACTGGAAGCGACGAGGGCGCGTCTGCGCCCGCTGCGCCCCACCGACGCCCCGGCGGTGTTGGCCGCGTTCACCTCGGATGCGCAGATGAAGCGCCAGGGATCGGTAAGAACCCTGGATGAAGCCCACGCCTACATCGACCGGCTGCTGGCGTCCCCGCAGGAGCAGCGCCCCTACGCCATCGACGTGGACGGGACGCTGGTGGGCCTAGTGTGCGCGAGCCTGGACCGGGCCAACACGCTGGGCTGGTTCTGGTACTGGGTGGCCGCCGGATACCGCGGCCGGCAGCTGGCCAGCCGGGCCGCGGCCACCGTGGCTGATCACCTGCTCAGCAGTGGCGGCGTGCACCGGCTGGAACTGGGGGCGCGGGCGAACAATCCCGCGTCCCTGCGGGTGGCCCGGGCCGCTGGCTTCATCCAGGAGGGTGTGGAACGCGAAAAGTTCGTCATGGACGGCACCCGGGTGGATGTGCTGACCTTTGGACGGCTGCGCAGCGACCCGTTCCCGGCCATCGCCGCCCTGGAGCTGGAACCGGCTCCGGGCGAGGCATAGCTGCGCTGTATCCGCGGTTGGCCCCAAGCCGGGGTGCGCGGCCCGGAAAGGCGGGGGCGCCACCGGCATCAGCCGGCGGCGCCCCCCTCGCGTTCCTAGTTTTCGACCCGCGTGCTGGTCACCGGCGTGCCCAATTCCACGGTGCGTGAGACCGTGCAGTACTTGTCGTGTGAAAGCTTGATGATCCGGTCAACCATTCCAGCGGCCTTGCGCCCCTCCTCGGTGTCCGGGAACTTCAGGTCGAAGGACATGGAAATGTCCTTCATGCGGCTGGCCCCATCCTCGGTCACCTTGTATCCGGCGGCCTCCACCTTGAAGGTCTCCGGTTCACTGCGCCGGGTGGTGGCCACATCAACGTCAATTGACGAGCAGCCGGCAATGGCGGCCAGCAGCAATTCGACCGGGCTGAGCAGCCCCTCGCCCTGCCCGAATTCGATGCTGGCTCCGGTTTCGGTGCTGGTGGCGCGGTATTGGCGGCTGGTGGTGCGTTCGACGGTTACCGCACGTAATTCTCGTTTCTCTTCACTCATGACTCCATCCTGCCACTGTCCCCGCTGGGGTCGGAACCGGAAACGGCAAGCCGCAGCACCGTACCGTGGGGTACACCGTCCGTGGTTTCCGCCGGTGCGAACCCCACCGCGCGCAGGAACGCCGCGACGGCATGCTCCGGCTGACCCACCTCGACCTGCAGCTCAAAGCTGAGCGCTTGTGCGTGGCCGATAAGTGCCCGGCCCACGCCACGGCGGCGGTGCTCGTGGTGCACCCAGAGCAGGCAAAGCCGCGCCCCCTCCAGGGCCAGGGATCCAACAACCTGCCCCTCGCGCTCGGCCACCACCACGCGGGCGTTGCCCAGGTAGACGGCCTCCAGCGCCTGGGCCAGCCGATCCATGTCGGCGGCAGAGACCAACTCGCGTCCGGTTGCAGCCGAAGCCCGCCAAATCTCCAACAGCCCCGGCACCTCGTCCACCGTTGCGATCTCGCGTGTACTGATCATCGCTGCCCCTCCTGTTGCTGCCACCGCTTAACTTCTCCCAGCCAGTGCCGTACCGCGCACACCACCGCGGCCGGTTGTTCCACATGGACGTTGTGTCCGGCCCGCTCAATGACGTGGTGGCTCATCATTGGGTAGCGGCGCTGCAAGAGCCGGGCGTCCTGACTGCCCACAATATGGTCTTGCGCGCCGCTGATCACAACGACCGGGACCCTGAGCTGGGTCATGCGCCGCACGGGGACCGGGTCAAGGTCATAGCGCTTGGCCAGGCGCGCCATGGCCCGCAGGTTCGCGGATTCCGTTCCGGGCAGGATCTGGGCGGCGAAGCGCCGCCATGTTGCCTCGTTCTGCAGAACTGTCATGGTCCGAAAGTTTTCACGTGCCGGCAGAGGCAGGCGGGCCAGCAGCTGGGGATCTTCTTCCAGCACGGTGCGTGGCGGCAGGGTGCGCTCTTCGGTGCGCGGAAAGACCACCGGGGCCAGCAGCCCGAGCCCGAGGATGCGCTCCTGCATCCGGTCAGCCAGTTCCTGACAGAGCAGCCCGCCCATTGACTGCCCGAACGCCACGAACCGGCGCCGCCCCAAATGACGGTGTACCCAGTCCTCCAGCCAGTCGGCCAGCTCGGGCAGACCTCCCGGGGAGTGCAGGGGCGGGGTCGCGCCGTATCCGGGCAAATCCAGGTAGTGCCGGCGGAAAGCCGGTTCGGCGGCAAAGGCTTGATCCAGCATCAGCAGGTTTCGGTGATCCAGCCCGTTGCCGTGCACGATGACCAGCTCAGGTTCCTGCCCCGCCCCCTGCCCGAAGGTCGCCCCTGGCGGCCTACCCGGCATGGAGTCCAGCGGGCTCAGCTGCCTGGTTGTCTTCTTGGACTTTTCGGGCCACCGCCCACGCCAGCAGGCTTTGGCCGAGTACGTAGGTTGAGATGATCCAAAACCCGGAAACCGGGATTTGAAGATCGGTGAAGGAACGAAACGCGATCATCGCGTCGGAGGCGAGGAAGCTCGCCGCACCGGCACCAGCCAGCGGGCCCAGCCCGGTAGCAAGCACGGCCATGGTGCTCAGGGAGATTCCGTAAAGCAGCACCGGGAGCAGGAACTGGCCGGCCTGTGGTGCGCATCGCACGACCAAACCGGCCAGCGCCAGGACGTAGGGCGCCAAACCCCATGGCCGGCACAGCAGCGAGGTCGCCCGGTAGGGCCAGAAGGCGGCGATGTAGGTGCCCTGTGCGGCCAGGAAGGACAGGACCAGTGCGAGAAATCCGGGTTCTGCCCTCACAAAGCGTGGGATGGTGTCCCCCAACCAGGAAAAGACCAGTGCCGCGCTCACCAGCGGCACCAATCGGTGCTGGTGACCGCCGGTGGCGGCATGAAAGGCGGCAGCCAGGGCAGGCATCAGCAGTATTTGGGTCGCATCGGCCAGCAACCCGTCGGGTTCAAAGAACTGCACCCCCAGGTGCAGTGCGCTGCATAGACCAAGCGCACCAACACCAACCCAGACTCCCGGTGCGAGCCGTGAAGCTGCGGAACCCGAACCTGACCGGCCGCGAACACCGTCGCAAAGCCGGTGCTTCCCGGAAATTTCCCCGCACCCAAAGCTGCGCGATCCCACCCAGCGCGGCACGGATTCCTGGTACTCACGGTAGGCCTGGGGGTGAATTTTCTCCAGGGCCCGTTCCTCGGCCGGGATCTGTTTTCGGTCCAGCCACACCCACAGCCCGGCAGCCGGCAGCAGCCCCCAGGGGTTTTGGCGCCATAGTGCATGAGCGGTGACCACACCGGTTAGTCCCAGATACATCGGGTTTCTGGTGAACGCGTTGACCCCGTCGGTGACCAAGACGCTGGATTCCTCCGGCTGGGCGGGATCCAGGGTGGTTCCGGACTGTCGAAACCTTGCCACCGCGGCACCGGCTACGGCTGCTGCGCAGGCGGCCAGCCCAGTCGCCGCGATCTTCATGGTGCGGCTGGGCTGGGACGAGCGCGGCAGCAACCGCTGCGCAGCCACTGCCAGACCGGCGGCCACGGGAGGTATCAGACGGGGCACGTGAGGTAGGTCCATGTCCCTCATCCTACTTCGGTGACGAGGCACCCCAATAGATCCCCGGGTAAATAACTAGTGACTAGTCAGCACGCAAAATTCGTTGCCGGACGGATCCTGGTAGACCCGCCAGGGCAGTTCTCCCCAGTCTGGGTGCAGTTCCCTGCCGCCCTTCTGACCAATCACGCCCGCCAGGACTGCAGGATCCTCTCCAGGATCCAACCGGATATCCAGGTGCCAGCGGTTCTTCTGCTCCCCCTTGGGCTGTGATTCGGCTGCGAACTCCAGCGTCGGGCCGCGGCCGGATGGGTGCCGCAGTTGGTCGTGCGCTGAATTCGCCGGCCGTTTCCATCCGGTCAGATACGCCCAGAACTCAGCATCGCGCCCCGGCTGGGCCGAGGCCAGCACCACCGTTTCCAAGCCGCCGCGGCTGTTGTCTCTTGCCTCCGATGGTTCAATCGAAAAAGGGTTTCCCTCCGGATCTAGAAACCACCGGGCGGCTGGCTGCCCGATTGCATGACCCGGTGCCTGGGCTGGGGTGCTTGGCTTCCCACCCCGGTGAAGAATCCACTGTTCGGCCTGGGCGCCAGTCCCGGGCCACACAGCGCAGACATGCATTCGTGGCCGCGCGAGCGGTGCCTCGGCAACCGGCTGGAAGCACAGGTCCAGGTAGGCGTCGTCGGCGAATCTCGTACGGGTCTCGAAGCCCGATGGCGAGTCCGTCAGCTGTTCTGCCTGCAGCAGCTCTTGCCAAAATCTGCCCAGCCGCTGGGGATCGTGTGCGTCGATCACGATATTTTCCAAGAACATGAGCTCACCCTACTCCCCCGATCTTCAGCAAGACAGGGCCACCTTGGGCGCTCAGCCGGCTGCTGGTCACTAATACCCCAGGCCCGGATTGCGCGGGCCGGGAGGGGTGTCCTCCACAAATGCCAAGGAGCCAAGGTGTCTGCGGCGCACACCACCTTGGCTCCTGCTGATGAGCACAACGCTCTAGGCTTTGGACCAGATTCTCGTGTTCAGGTTGAAGTCTTCGACCAGGGACAAAAAGGCGACCAGGTCCTCATAGATGGCCTTGGCTACTGCGTAGCCTCCGTCGTTCTTCTTATCGACCTGAAAACTGAAGCGGTCCTCGTCAAGCACGACCGCGAAATACATCCACGAGCCACGAAACGACACGGCGATGTGTTCGGAGTTCATCCGCGCAGCCGCATCGCTGATGGCCAGCATCAGTTGCGGGGTGATCAAATAGCGCGCTTCGGTTTGGTCGGTGGTCCAGCCAACGAAGCGTTCGGTGATGCCGGGATCCTCCAACGTCATCGGCGCCAGACCGGTTTTCGCGGCACTTTCCTCGGTGAAGTTCCGGATGGCCAGGTCGACCGGCCGGCGCGGCAGCAAATAGGTTCTGGAGGTGAACTCCTTGTGAAAGTCCGCCGCGAAGACGATCATCGACGGACCCATCTTCTCGACCGAGCTTTCGAACTGCGCGTATTTTTCCTTCACGGTCTTTCTGACCGAGGCGGGAACCAAACTCAACAGGGAGGAGTTCTGCAATGGGTCGCTTTGGTGCAGTTTCCAGTCACGTCCGTATTGCTCCCGGAGTCTACGCTCTCGAGTTCTGCGGGCCTGACGCTCGAGCCGCTGCTGGGCCTCTTCGCTGAGCTCGACCTTGGAACTCTGCCATTTGACGTCCGAGAGCATGAACTGGGTTTGCCCCAGAGTTCCGATGATGAAATCCTCCTGCGGGGCCCTGGCATCCCGAATGAATCCGGCGTTGCTCAGGACGCTGACCGGCATCGATCCCTCCGGCGTGTATTTGGCGCTCAGACCCGCTTCCGAGCCGGTCACTGAAGAAACCCGCAACTGTTGCACCAGCTGCTCGACCATCGGTGCCACCACTTCTTGGGCGTGTTCTTCCGAAGCTGCCTCGAAATGCCTAATGCCGTAAATAACCGAGGGCGCGGCGAGCACGATCGCCAGGACGAATGCAATCATGCCTACGAGCCCGTCGCCGATGAACATGGAGCCCAGGGCCACAACGAACAGCAGCAGAGCGATGATGATCGGGATCATCAACAGTAGGCTCTTGCCTCCCCAGCGCCCCATCCACGCGGTTCGTTGAGAGAGATCCCCTGCCGACTCCTGCACCGTGGCCCAGACCGTTTCGAAGTCCGGAACTGAAATTCGAGTTTGCTCGCTCATGACTCAAGAAACCCTTCCAGGTCGTACTGGTTGTGCTTGCGCTGATCCGAGAGCTCAAACAGGTCGTGCCCACCAAATCCCAAAAGCCTGGCAATAATCACCGTCGGGAAGACCTGGCGCGACGTGTTGTAGTCCGTTGCTGCCCGGTTGTACACCCGGCGAGCTGCCTGCAACCGTTCCTCGGTCTCGTTGATGGTGCGTTGCAACAGTTCCACGTTCTGCGTGGTTTTCATCTCTGGATAGTTTTCCAGTGACGCCAGGGCTCCCGGCCCGGAGCCCAGCCCCTGAGGCTTCCCTGCCTCCGCGACGATTTTTTGCTGTGCGTCATCCATTGCGGTGTTTAGTTCCGTTTTTTCTGAAACACTCAGCTGCTCGATGGTGCGACCGGTGCGCAGTGACGTGCTCCCCAAGATGAGGTCCACTTCTTTCTTTACCACTCCAGCGACCGCGTCGGCTTGCGCCTTGATCTGATCAAACCTGTTTTCCAACGCAATATCGATCCCTTGCAGGGATTCTGTGGAGGAGTTTCTCTTCGTCACCAGCCGGTTGTAGACGGCAATGGCCCATCCGATGATGAGAAGCACCAGGACTCCGATGATGATCGCCGGAGCCCAGGAAGCGAGTGATGAGTTGCCCATTAAATCACATCCTTAATAAATCCATCCATAGTGGCAAAACTTCCCAATACGCTACCAAACAAGCACAGGGACTTCAGGAAGATGACGTGACCGCAACGACCCCGTGACCTCCGGGCGTTGAAGCTCCCAGCGGATCCGGGTGCTTTGGAATAAGAGCCGAAGGGGCGGCAGCAATGGCGCGTCGCCAATCCCTGCCAAGTCAGAGAGTTAGTACTTCCATTGGCTTGTTTCTCTGGCGACAGGTTCAAAGGAGCGGGCCTCGGGGTCTGTGCCGTTTGATGATGCCGCCATGGCCACCCAAATGACAACTACGCCGTGCACGTCGAGAGCATGAAGCTCGTTCTTCAGTACAACTGCGGACAATGCGCGCAAAAAAGCGGCCACCCATTCCAGAATGGAATGTGTGGCCGCTTCTCCTCACGGAAAGGGCCTTGATTCAGGCAATTCCCCGTCCGATCGACGCTGGCGTAAGCAGGGCCGATCAGCGAAAGGTTGTTCGGGGGGTACGGCTACCGGACCCACTTGGTCAGGGCGTCTGCTGAGACCCCGGCCAGCCATTTCTGCCACAGTGGACCGAAGGACACACGGCGCACTCCAAGGGAAGACAAGGCCGGTAGGTCACCCGCGCCGTGGCCCTTGACTGGATCGGCGGTGACGTTGAGAGGCACGCTCACGGCTTCCGCCAGCTGGCGGACCTGATCGGCGGTGCTCAGCCCCACCGGATAGACCGAGCGGGCACCGGCCTGTTCCATGAGCTTGATGCGCTCGGCGGCCTCTGCCAGCGGATCGGAGAACACGTCGGTGCCAAGTTTGACCGCGTCGGTGCGCCCGTTGATCACGAACGCGACCCCTGCCTCGTCGGCGGCCTGTCGAGCTGCGGCGATGTAGTCCGCATGTTCCTGGCGTTCCCGGACGCGTTTTCCTTCCGAATGCACCACGTCCTCGATGTTAGCGCCCACGGCGCCGACTTCCAGCAGACGCTGAATCAGCTCAGCCGGCTCCAGACCGTATCCGGATTCCACATCGGCGCTCACCGGCAGGTCGACCGAGTCAACGATGCGCTTGACCACCGCCAGGTAGTCCTGGAAGTCCATGTTCTCCCCGTCGGAACTTCCGATCGCGTCGGCCACGGGGTGGCTTCCGACGGTCAGTCCCTTGAAGCCGGCATCAGAAGCCATCTTCGCGCTCCACGTATCCCACACCGTGGGCAAAACGATCAGCTCGTTGGATGCGTGGGCATCGGCGAATACTTGAGCAAGCCGTGTTACGTCGGACATTTGATTCTCCTTCAGTTGGCTCAACAATCGTCAGCCTACCAGCCGGCCCACCAGGGGAATATGGCGCCAACCGGCCCGGTGCCACACCACGGCCACGAGGAGCACATGCGGCACATAGAGCTCGGCCGATCCCAGCTCGATACTCTGCCGGTGTTCGGACAGCAAGAACTCATGGGTTGCCGCAACGGCGCTGCGCCACACGGTAACCCGCTGCGCGAATTCTTCGAGTTCCCACACCTGCCGGATCACGACATCGTGGTACGCAGGCGCCATCATAGGATGACGTCAGCAGCCTCCCGGTTCACTGCGCCGCATTCCTGCAGCCCGACCATGGCAAACCCTCCCCTATCGACTCAAATCCGCGACCAGTCGCTGTGCCAGTTCTGCAGCGGACTTTGGATTTTGCCCAGAGTACAAGTTGCCGTCAACCACAACATAGGACCGCAACGGCAACCGTCCCTTGCTGTAGTTCACCCCCATTTCCTTCAGCTTGTCCTCCAACAGCCAAGGAGCCTTGCGGGCGAAGCTATTGAACAGCTCCTCACGGTTCGAAAGCCCAGTCATCCGCCGTCCACTGAAGGGAGAATGTCCCGCCTCATCGACGGTCGCCAGGACCGCGGCCGGGGCATGGCAAAGCAGCGCCAAAGGCCGACCGGACTCCAACCGTTCCCGCAGCAGTTCCCCAGATCGATGGTCGTAGGCCAGATCCTCCATCGGACCATGGCCTCCGGGGTAAAAGACAAGGTCGAAGTCATCAGCGGAAACCTGCTCAAGATCCACCGGCTGTTCCAAGACTGCAGACACGCGGGCCAGGTTCCGGCGCATCTTCTTGGTTGTTGAAGGCAGCCCGCCAGCCAGACCCAGACTGAGCTCATCGACCACCGGGGTTTTGCCGTCCGGCGTTGCAACGCCACCGACAATATCTTTGAGACAACAAAGTTCATCATGCGCTTCCCGGATTATAAGGTCACTACCTACAGTGAAGGGCTCAAGGCAATCCGCGAGGAATCCAATGCCATCCCGGGTGGCGGCACCAGGTAGAACAGTCCAAGACGTAGGCGCTGAGTCCGGCCCCGCGCCAGCAGACTTCCCGAGCTTAGGATTCGTTATTCAAAGTGCACCGCCGCGGTCAGACTCGGATGACTCAGCCTGAACCGCGCGCACCCTGCCGTTCGTACATAATCGGTGCGATAATCCTGAGACGACCGGCGAGCGCGCCGCTGACCGACGGGCTCGAATCCAATTGGCATAAGGGTGACCCGTGAACACTGCCCAAGACTTCCAGCTGCGCGACGGACGCCGTACCAAGATTCATTTCTCCGGATCCCGGGAATCGGAAGCAAGAACGCTGGTCATGCATTATGGAACGCCGCATAGCGGGCAGCACCCTTCACCCCTCGTAGGATGCGCTACCGATCTCCAACTCCGTCTGATCTCGGTGACACGGCCTGGTTTCCCCGGGGCTGAACGCCGGCCCGGACGCACCGTCGCCGACAGCGCCAAAGACGTCATCGAAGTAGTCGACGAACTGGGAATTGAGCATTTTGCCACCGCCGGATATTCCGGTGGCGGGCCCCATGCACTCGCATTGGCCGCATTGCTCGGCGAACGGGTCACGGCAACGGCAGCGTTCGCCAGCCCGGCGCCCTTTGAACCGGCACCTTCCTCGTTTAAAGGCATGGCCGGCGGGGGTGCCGGATTGCGGGCAGCAGCACAAGGTGTTGAGGCCAGAACGGCGTACCAGAGTACCGCCGAATTCCCTGCGGACAGCTTCACCGCGGCGGACTGGCAGGCCCTGTCTGGCCGTTGGGCCAGCATAGGTCAGCAGGCACAAGCTGCAGCTGACGAAAGTGATGATGGGGAGATTGACGATGATCTCGCCTTTGTTTCGCCCTGGGGCGTGGACCTGGCCGGGGTGTGCGGGGCGGTGGATCTCTATCAGGCAGTGGACGACCATATCATTCCCCTGCATCACGTGGACCTGCTCGCCTCGATGATCCAACAGGCCAGGATTCACAAGATGCACAGTTCCGGACACGTGGCCGTCCTGGATGAACTCCTGCCGTGGATGCGCAGCCTGGTCGCAGATTAGTGCGCCGCGTATGTGGCCCGGCCCGGCCGGTGTTGGCGCCGGCCCCAGGAATGTAGGCTAATGAGAATGCGCCCGATTCTTCCCGCCGATTGGTCTGCCTGGCGCGCGCCCTCTCCACTGGGTGGCCGCCGGCCCGACCGGTCCGATCTTGAGCATGCCCTTCGCTCCGACCTAGGCAGGGACGATGTGCTGCCCTACCCGACGGACGAGCAGTCCGCCGGGATGTTGCAGCTGCTCATGGTGGGCATCAATCCCAGCCCCTGGACCTCCGCCGTCAATGCGCCGTTTGCCCGGCCGGGAAACCGGTTTTGGCCCTCCTTGCACCTCGCTGGCCTAACCGGTCGGCTGGTGGATGCTTCCCGGGGCCTGGTCCCGGAAGATGAGCGGATGCTGGCCGAGCTGGGGTTGGGCATCACCAATCTGGTCGAGCGGCCCACCGCCCGGGCCGCCGAGCTCGCGGCCGCTGAACTGCGCGAGGGGGCATGTCGGCTCGTTGAACGGGTGCAGGTGCTGCGTCCCAGCGCCGTTGCCGTATTGGGCATCACGGCAGTTCGGGCCGCGTTCGAACTGCCACGGGCCCAACTGGGCGAACAGGACGTCTCCGTCATTGACCGCTGGCCCACGAATGTTCCGCTTTGGGTGGTGCCCAACCCCAGCGGCCTGAATGCTCACGAAACAACGGCGAGCCTTGCCGAGAAGTGGCGCCAGGTGTTGGCGGCAAGCACCGCGCGGTCCGCGTCATCCCGGAGAGATGTGGTTGACCGATGAAGCGAGAAACTGATCGACAGGAGAGCTCTTAAAGTCCAGTGATCAGTGTGGCAGCGTTCTCCAAAGCTAGCGGAATAAGCGTGTAATAGGCCCATGTTCCGCGCTTTTCGCGTGCCAGCAGACCGGAATCAACAAGGATCTTCAAGTGGTGTGAGACAGTCGGCTGACCCAGCTGCAACGGCTCGGTCAGATCGCAAACACACGTGCCATCCGCCGGTCCGTTCTTCACGATCGAGAGCAGGCGCAACCGGTTAGGATCAGCCAAGGCTTTCAAGACCCGGACACGTTCCTGGGCAGCGACTTCACTCAACACCTCAGCGGCAGGCGCAGCGCAGCACGCGGCCTCAGCGGCCGCCGCGCTCATGGATGTTGCGGTCATGCAAGCGCACTCCATCTAGATTGACAATCTTCGATGCAAACAATCATACTCGAACCGAAACTGAATATCGATGAATATCAATATTGCGTAAGGATGTGTTCGTGTCTTCACCGACCACGTCGCAGACTCAACAAGTCTCCGGCAAACTCTCTACCCTTGACCGCTTCCTGCCCGTCTGGATTCTGCTGGCCATGGCCCTGGGACTGGGGTTGGGCCGACTCATCCCTTCTTTCGGGCAAGCCGTGGATTCGGTGCAGGTCGCCGGAGTCTCCCTGCCCATCGCTTTAGGACTACTGGTGATGATGTACCCGGTCCTGGCCAAGGTGCGCTACAACGAAACCGGACACGTCCTGGCGGACAAGAAGCTGATGATCACCTCCCTGGTGATCAACTGGCTACTGGCCCCAGCCTTCATGTTCCTGCTGGCCTGGGTTTTCCTTCCCGACCTGCCTGAATACCGTACCGGGCTGATCATCGTCGGGTTGGCACGCTGCATCGCCATGGTGTTGGTCTGGAACGACCTGGCCCGCGGCGACCGGGAAGCGGCCGCGGTGCTGGTGGCGGTCAACTCGGTGTTCCAAGTCTTCGCGTTCGGCCTGCTGGGCTGGTTCTACCTCCAGGTCCTGCCCGGCTGGCTGGGCCTGCCCACCACCAGCGCCGAATTCTCCGTCGGGGCCATCACCCTGTCGGTGCTCGTGTTCCTCGGGATCCCGCTGCTGGCCGGATTCCTCACCCGCACCTTCGGCGAGAAGGCCAGGGGACGCGACTGGTATGAGAACAGTTTCCTGCCGAAGATCGGCCCCTGGGCACTCTACGGGCTGCTGTTCACCATCGTGCTGCTGTTCGCGCTGCAAGGGGACACCATCATCAGCAAACCCTGGGACGTGGCCCGCATGGCGCTGCCGCTGCTGGTGTACTTCGTGGTGGTGTTCGGCGCGGGGATGATCATCGGCCGCGCACTGAACCTCGGCTATGAACGCACCACTACCCTGGCCTTCACCGCAGCCGGCAACAACTTCGAGCTGGCCATCGCGGTGGCCATCGCGACCTTCGGGGCCACCAGCGGCCAAGCCTTGGCCGGGGTCGTCGGTCCGCTGATCGAAGTCCCGATCCTCATCGCCCTGGTCTATGTGGCGCTCTGGTCGCGCAAATTCTTCCCCACTGCTTCTCTGCCGTTGAAAGGCTGAACCATGAATACCAAACCCTCTGTTTTATTCGTTTGCGTTCACAACGCCGGACGCTCGCAAATGGCCGCCGCCTACCTCCAGCACCTTGCCGAAGGCCAGATCGAGGTCCGCTCCGCCGGGTCCGTGCCGGCTGATCAGGTGAACCCCGCAGCGGTGGAAGCGATGCGGGAAGAAGGCATCGACATGTCCACTGACATCCCGAAGATCCTGACCACCGAAGCGGTGCAAGCCTCGGACGTGGTCATCACCATGGGCTGCGGCGACACCTGCCCCATCTTCCCGGGCAAACGCTACGAGGACTGGAAACTCGAGGACCCCGCCGGTCAAGGCGTGGAGTCGGTACGCCCGATCCGCGATGAGATCCGCACCCGTATTGAAACCCTCATCGGCGAACTACTTCCCCTGCGTTAGGAGCAACCCCTCATGATCACTGATCATCCCGTCCTCATCATTGGTGCGGGCCCTATCGGGTTAGCCACCGCTGCGCACCTGCGCGAACGCGATCAGCACGTTCTCGTCCTGGAATCCGGTGACCATGCCGGAGCGGCCATGAGCCAATGGGCACACATCAAGCTGTTTTCCCCGTGGAAATTCAACGTCAATGCCGCAGCACGCCGCCTGCTAGAAACCCCCACGGACACCTACCCCGGTGACTGGGCCATGCCAAGGGAAACCTCGCTGCCCACCGGCGGCGAACTGGTGGAAAACTATCTCAAGCCGCTGGCCGCGCATCCCGAGCTGGCCCCGGTAATCCGCTACCAACACCGCGTCACAGGGATTTCCCGACTCACCGAAACCGGGCTGGGGCTGGATAAGACCCGTACGAACGGACGCGAGCAAGCGTTGTTCCTGGTCCGCGCCCAGACCCCAGAAGGTGTCCAGGACTTCACCGCCAGAGCCGTCATTGACGCCTCCGGCACCTGGAATACGTCCAACCCAGTAGGACGCGCAGGACTCAGCGCCCCAGGAGAAGCGGAAGCTCATGCTCAGGGCCACATCACTTCACCGCTGCCTGATCCGCTGGGCGCTGACCGGCAACTGCTGGCAGGAAAAACCATCCTGGTGCTCGGGGCAGGTCACTCGGCCGCGAACACCCTCATCTCTCTGGGACGGCTCAAGCGAGAACAGGAGGACACCCAGATCCTGTGGGGTCTGCGCGGGATCGCGAACCCGACCAAGCTCTACGGCGGCGGCGCAGCCGATCAGCTGCCCGCTCGCGGGCAGCTCGGTACGAGCGTGCGCCGCTTGGTAGACACCGAACAAGTCACTCTCCTGGAAAACACGGCCATCACCGGCCTGACTCCGGGCGAGCGACTGCACGTGCAGCTCGCTGACGGACGAGAACTGAACGTGGACTACCTTGTCCCTGCCACCGGTTTCCGACCCGATCTGAACATCCTTTCTGAGCTGCGCCTGGAACTTGACCCGGCGGTGGAGGCTCCTCGGCAGCTTGGTCCGCTCATCGACCCCGAATTCCATAGCTGCGGCACGGTCAGCGCCCACGGCGAACAGGTGCTGGCACACCCTGAACCGAACTTCTATATCGTCGGCATGAAAAGCTACGGACGTGCGCCCACGTTCCTTATGGCCACCGGCTACGAACAGGTCCGATCCATCAGCGCACACCTCGCCGGGGATACCACCGCTGCTACCACCGTCGAGCTGAATCTGCCTGAGACTGGCGTCTGCTCCACCGACCTCGGCGGTTCCTACGATGCTGCGTCCATCGACGCGACAAGCTGTGAGACTGCTGAGTCTGGACGGAGTGGTTGTTTGCGCTGATCCGTAACCGGCGACTCTCGGGTTCCCTACCGGAACACTGCACGATTTCACCGAGCCGCGATCCACGAAATGTCGCGTGAGGGTAGCCCCGTTGAATGCCTCGGACCATGGCTACCCACGGTGAGCCCGAACGACGAACACGTGTTAGTTGAAGATTCCATGTTGGTGCTCTTGGCCATGGTGGATCGATGGAGATTTATGAAAGTGATACCAGTGGGTGTTGGTGGCTCTCCAGCTTGGGGTTCCTGAACATACTTGATGTGGCTCGGCTTCCATACGGGGTACGCACGTAGCTACAGGTCATCACCGCCAAACCGCCGTTGACCGCCCGGACTTGTTGCTCAGATCGGCCAGCCGGCCGGGGTGCGACTGGCAGAACCCTGCGGCTTGTCCGTCCACCCTTGCCCGGCAGCTTCCGAGGCGTTAGATTGATCAGCATTCGACGACGCCGTCTGGAGGCACTTTCCGTGGGGCATCAGTTACATTTCACAGTCGACGGCCAGGAGCACACATTGCCCCTGGACCCCCGAACCACCCTGCTCGACGCACTGCGCGACCGGCTGGGGGTGATGTCTGCGAAGAAAGGGTGCGACCACGGTCAGTGCGGCGCGTGCACGGTCCTGGTCAACGGGCGGCGGCTGAACTCATGCCTGGCGCTGGCGCTCTCCTACGACGGAGCCGAGATCACCACCGCCGACGGTCTGGCCGAGGCAGGTGAGCTCTCCGGGCTGCACCGGGCGTTCCTGGAACAGGACGCCTTCCAGTGCGGCTACTGCACTCCCGGACAGGTGTGTTCGGCCGCCGGGGTCATTCAGGAGGCCGCCGACCAGGCGCCCAGTGTGGTCACCGAGGACCTGCAGGCACCGGTGGAACTGACCGACGCGGAAATCCGCGAGCGGATGAGTGGGAACCTGTGCCGGTGCGGGGCCTACATCAACATCGTGGCCGCGGTCCGCCAGGCTGCCGAGGATCCGCGATGAAACCTTTCGAGTTTCAGCGTGTGAGCGACCCCAACGATGCCGTGGCGGCCGTGGCAGGGAATCCCAAGGCGAAGTTCCTGGCCGGCGGCACCAACCTGGTTGACCACCTCAAGCTGGGAATCACCACCCCCGAACTGCTGGTGGACATCAGCCGCCTGGACCTGACCGAGGTGGAAGAACTGGAGAACCAGGGCCTGCGGCTGGGCGCCATGGTGCGCAACAGCGACGCGGCCGCCCACCCGCTGATCCGCCGGAACTACCCCGTACTCTCCCGGGCGCTGCTCTCCGGTGCCTCGGGACAGCTGCGCAACGCCGCCACCACCGGCGGGAATCTGCTGCAGCGCACCCGCTGCGTGTACTTCCAGGACCTATCCACTGCGTGTAACAAGCGGGAGCCGGGCAGCGGCTGCTCGGCCCTGGACGGGTATACCCGCTATCACGCGATCCTCGGTGCCTCACCACACTGCATTGCCACCCACCCCTCGGATATGGCGGTCGCCCTGACCGCGCTGAATGCCACCGTGGTGGTGTGGGGGCCGGAGGGGGAACGGCGCATCCCGATCAGCAAGCTGTACCGCCTGCCCGAAGACCACCCCGAACGTGACACCGTGCTGGAGCACGGGGAGCTGATTACCGCGGTGGAACTGCCGCCGCCCTCCGGTGCACGCTCCACCTACCGCAAGATCCGCGACCGCGCCTCATATGCCTTCGCCCTGGTATCGGTGGCCGCTCTGGTTGACGTCGATGACTCCGGGTCGACCCCGCTGATCCGCGACGTGGCCATTGCCCTGGGCGGGGTGGCGCACAAGCCATGGCGTGCCGAACGCGCCGAGGCGATCCTGCGCGGCAGTGAACCGAGCCTGGAGGCTTTTCGGCGGGCGGCGGACGCCGAACTTCAAGGCGCCGAACCGGTAGCGGGCAACGCCTTCAAGGTCCAGATGGCCCGTGGGGCCATCACCACGGTGCTCGCAGAACTGACGGATCTACAGGAGGCCGACCATGAGTGATCCGCTGAAGGTTTCCTCAATCGGGACCCAACCGGTGCGTTTGGACGGCCCGAACAAGGTGCGCGGCCGCGCCCCCTACGCCTACGAGCATGAAGTCGAAGACCCCCTGTTCCTCTACCCGGTTCAGGCCGAAATCGCCCGTGGGAAGGTGGTGAACCTGTCCACTGCGGCGGCCGAGGCGGCCGAGGGCGTGGTGCACGTACTCACCGCCCAGAACGCTCCGGCCCTCAAGGACACGGAAGACGGTGAACTGGCGATCCTGCAGTCCCCCGCGGTCCGCTTCCGGGGGCAGTACCTGGGCGCGGTCATCGCCACCACCCCCGAGCAGGCCCGCAGCGCCGCGGACCTTATCGAAGTCGGCTATGAACGCGAAGACCACGACGTCCAACTGCGCAAGGACCATCCCGGGGCGCGGAAGCCGCAGTCCGGCGGGGGTGATGTCACCGAGGGCGACTTCGATGCCGCCTTCGCCAAGGCCGAGGTGAGCATAGACACCTGGTACAGCACGCCAATGGAACACAACAACCCGATGGAGCCGCACACCACGGTGGCCAAATGGGACGGCAGCACGCTGACGCTGTGGACCTCAACCCAGGGCGTACACCCCGCCCGGACGGCGATTGCCCCGGTGCTGGGACTGGACCCGGAGCAGATCCGGATCATCTCCCCGCACGTGGGCGGCGGATTCGGGTCCAAGGGCGTGCCGCACGCGGACATGATGCTCACCGCGCAGGCCGCCCGCGCACTGCCCGGACGCACCGTGAAGTATGCGGTTTCCCGGCAGCAGATGTTCTCCATCACCGGATACCGTGCCCCAACCCTGCAGCACATCCGGTTGGGTGCCGGGGCCGACGGGCAAATCACCGCCTTTGGTTTTGATGCCTTGTCAATGTCCTCCCACACCAAGGAATTCCCGGAGGAGGCAACCAAACCGGCCCGCATGATGTACGCCGGGGAGCATCGCCGGCTGACCCAGCGTGTGGTCCCCCTGGATGTGCCGGTCCCGTCCTGGATGCGCGCCCCCGGGGAGGCTCCGGGCATGGTGGGCCTGGAGATTGCCATGGACGAGCTGGCCGTGGCCTGCGGCATTGATCCCATTGAGCTTCGGGTGCGCAATGACCCACAGACCGACCCGGACACCGGGTTGCCGTTCAACCAGCGCCGCCTCGTGGACTGTCTGCGCGAAGGTGCCAGGCGCTTTGGCTGGGCCGCGCGCAGCGCACAGCCGGGCACCCGGCGGGAGAACGGGTGGCTGATCGGGTTGGGCGTGGCCTCCTCCACCTACCCGGCCAGCCGACAGCCCGGATCCATCGCCCGGATCCGGCGTATACAGGACGGCTACCAGGTGACCATCGGCGCCGCGGACCTGGGGACCGGTACCTGGACCGCTCTCACACAGGTCGCCGCCGACGCCCTGCAGGTTCCACTGGAGCAGATTCAGCTGCAGATCGGTGACACCAGCCTGCCCAACGCCACCGTGGCCGGCGGTTCCACCGGCCTGGCCAGTTGGAGCGCCGCGGTCCTCGCCGCCGCCCAGGCGCTGCATGCCGAGCATGGCAGCGATCCGGCGGTCGGGGCCGAGGCCCAGGGCGAGGCCAAGAAGAACCCGGCGGCCGAAAAATGGGCGATGCACTCCTTCGGCGCCCAATTCGCCCAGGTGCGAATCCACGAATCCACCGGTGAAATCCGGATGGACCGGATGCTCGGTGTCTTCTCGGCCGGGCGGATCGTGAACCCGCGCACCGCCCGATCCCAGTTCATCGGCGGCATGACGATGGGGCTGGGCATGGCGCTGCATGAAAAGAGCGTCCTGGATCCGCGGTTCGGGCACGTGGTCAACCACGACCTGGCCGAGTACCACGTCCCGGTCAACGCGGACGTGCCCGACATCGAGGCAGCCTGGCTGGACGAGGAGGATCCGCTGGCCGGCCCCGTCGGTGCGCGCGGCATTGGCGAGATCGGCATCGTGGGCGCGGCGGCCGCCATCGCCAACGCCGCGTACAACGCCACCGGGGTGCGGGTGCGGGAGCTGCCGCTGTTCGGCGATGCCTTCCTCCCCCAGTGAGCATGCCATCGCGTTGACTACGGTGTTTGATCAGGATCAGCGGGCCCCCGCGGACCACGCGGTGGCCCCGGTGGGGCTGGTACTGGCCGCTGGTGCCGGCCGACGGCTCGGCCAGGGTCCCAAGGCCCTGCTGCGGATCAACGGTGCCCCGTTGGTGGTGTCCGTGTCCAGCACGCTGCTCGCCGGGGGTTGTTCCGACGTCGTAGTTGTCACCGGGGCCGGAGCCGCGGACGCCACGCACGTCCTTGCGGGTCAGCCCAGTGTGCGCACCGTGCACAATCCCAGCTGGGTGGAGGGCATGGGGACCTCCCTGCGCCGCGGACTACAGGCCATTGCACCGGATCGGGACGTCATGGTGACCCCCGTGGACCGGCCGGGCATCACGGCCGCGGAAGTTGCCCGCATCATCGCCGCCCATCGGCCCGGACGCATCACGGCGGCCGCCCATCAAGGCCCCGACGGGAGGCTGCGGCGCGGCCACCCGGTGCTTTTCGATGCCCGCTGGTGCCCGGCGGCGAGCGCTGCGGCGCACGGTGATGTGGGGGCCAAGCAACTGCTCAGGGAGCAGGGTGCAATGCTGGACCTGGTTGACTGTTCGGATCTGGAGGATGGCTCGGATCTGGACGTCCCGGCGGATCTTGCCCGTTGGGTCCGCTCCCCGATCCCTGCTCCCGCGTCAGGTGGTACTGGGGTGTAGCGGTTGGCTGCCGCGGCTGAGCGGAAGAATCCGTGCGTGCCCACCTTGTACGGCCAGGATCTCGGCCAGGATCGAGACGGCCACCTCCGCGGGGCTCTGCGCACCCAGCCCCAGACCTATCGGTGAGTGCAGCCGCTTCAGCGCCTCATCGTCCACCCCCGCTCGTTGCAGGGCGGAGCGCCGCTCACGGTCACTGCGCCGCGAGCCCATGGCGCCCACGTAGCCGACGCCGAGACCGAGCGCGCAAGTCAGGGCCGGGATATCGATCTTCGGGTCATGGGTGAGGATGCAGATCATGGTGCGCCGGTCGAATTCGCCCGCCTCTGCCGCGTCGGCCAGGAAACGGTGCGGCCAGGCCTGCACCACCTCGGCGTCGGGAAACGCTGCGGGGTCGGCGAAGGCGGAGCGAGGGTCGCACAATGTGATCCGGAAACCGAGTGGCTTGGCGGCTTCCACCAGCGCCTGCCCGAACGCGTTCGCCCCGACAACCACCAGGTGTGAAGGTGATTCTCGCGTCTCGACGAACAGCTCGACCGGCTCGTTGCTGCCGTCCGGGGCAGCAACCCGCACGGTACCGGTCCGCTCGTGGCGGATCATGGACGCTACCTGCTCCGCTACCGCAGCGAGCGCCTTGGCCTCCACAAGCGGTTCCAGAGCGGCCAGCATCCCGTCCCCGTCACTGTCCCGAACGGCAGCGAGGTGGCTGCGCTGCTCCCGGTGGGTGGAGGGAAGCCGCATGACCATCGCTACCGGGTCGTCCTGGGTTGCGCACTGAGCCACGTCTGCGTCGCCGATGCGGAAAGGCTGCACCAGGACCTCGATGGCACCGCCGCACATCAGGCCGACGGCAAAGGCGTCCTCATCGCTGTAACCGAAGGTGTGAACCGCGCAGATTCCGGTGGCCAGGGTTTCCTGGCAGGCCTCGAACACGGCGCCTTCGACGCACCCTCCACTCAGGGAACCATGTACCGCGCCCGCCGAGTCCACGAACATTGAAGTTCCTACCGGTCGCGGGGCGGAGCCCTGGACCGAAATAATGGTCGCGACCGCGAGATCCCGTGGATTGTCCAGGTCGAAGAGCCGCTGCTGTGCGGCAGTGAGAATGTCCAGCACAGTGCAAAGCCTATCCCGCATCGCATGGCCCGCGAAGGCCCTTGGATCTTGTTCGAAGCTTTGGCCCAAGGAGTTGCTGACACGTCCTCACCATGATCGACCATAACGCTGCCTGAATACGTCATGATGGCGTCGGCAAGAGCTCTCCGGTTATCGCGAAGGAGGTGCGGTCAACGCCGCGCAGGTGAGGGGTGCTCCTGGAGTCAGGAACACTCCTCACGACGCCGCCGGGTGGCCCACATTCGTTACCGTGCCACCCGCACAAGGGCAGGCCGATGGCTACTCGGAGATAGAACCGACCACAGCCCGAACGATCTCGATGATGCGTTGTTCCGTAGCCGCATCCACGGTCTCGAAGTACCAGGCCGCGGGCATGAGCGCTCCGTCGGCTCCTCCTGCAGCGCGGAACGGCACTTTCTCGGTGAGTGCGAGGTTCAAACGCTCATCGTTACGCAGTGTCACGAGCGCGGGGGTACTCGCCGACTTCGCGTATGCGGGCATTCCGTACCAAATCCGCGGCTTCAGCGTGGGAGCCGCGGCCACGATGATCTCATGCACACGCTGCATGGTCGAGCGCTCCGGCTCGTCCATCTTTGCGATCTTCTCGATCACCTGCGTCAGATTCTTCTCATCCTTCGACGACATGTCATGTCCTTTCGTCAGCCGATGCGTGGCAGCGGCGGAATGAAGTTGGCGCACGAGTGCGCCGCACCCCAACGGGACATGTCCTGAATGCCTCAGGCCTCTCCGCGATGATTCACGTGATCCTCACGTGGAAGCGCAGTCAGTGGTACGCGACCACCACCAGAATATCCGAAGAACCTTCCAGCCGCCCGTTCCTTCGGGTCCTAAGAACTGCCGCCACCGCAACCACCGGATTAGTAAGTGGCAGCATCTTCACCGCAAGACCATCACGCTCTCCGACGGCAGAAGCCGGCACACCCGGCTGACCGCACCATACCTCGGCGTCGCCGACGCGAACATAATGATGCATCGTGCCATTCGCAGCCATCGAGCGCGATTGGCAAGGCACCCGTCGAGCGCGACCTAGAATGAGTACATGTGCGCGATGAATCTCTGGGTGGTGAACGCCGCCGCCTTCACACAGCAGTTCTGCCGGTTCACGGCGGAGCAGATCGGCGTCGAGCCGGTGCTGTCCGACCTGCGCATCGCGTCGGGTCGCATCCGCAGTTCGTCAGTGGTATTCACTCTGACGCGCAACATGTGCGATTGCAGTACACTCATCGGCGGTCGCAACGATGCCCCTGCGCGGGATGAGGTGGCGGCCGAAGCGTGGCTTGACTGGTTGCGCACACTGCCAGCTCACGTACCCCACGTGTCTCGTGTCGCGGTGCTCCGTGCCTGGAGCCCAGAGGAAGACAGCGTGGTTCCAGCTCAAGCGCGTGGCATCCAGATCAGCGAACTCGACGAGGATGTGCTGCGCGATATTCGCGACGATGGACTGCTGACGATCGATTACCCTCGCGTCGATTGACCAGATCAGGTGCACTCACACGAGCAGATCTCCTCAGCGCGGTCATTCGGGACATAAAGAGTTGGTTCGGAAAACTGTCCGACCCATGAAGCGGATCTGCATCCGTCGACAACCCGCGACCGGAACCCGCATAGGCCACCGTTTCTAAGCGTTCCACCGGCGTTCAGCCACGCGCACGGGCATCACACCCAATGACGAGTACTCCAGGCCAGCCCGACAGAAAGGTCGGATGCACGCGGTCGACGGATCGTACTACTTTCAAAAACTGCAACTAGTTGCTATCGTGAGTCCTATGGATGACGCCAAGCCCCATGAACCCGAGCTCCTTTCCCCCGGGGAAGCACAGCACCTGCTCGATCTGGTGCCCAGCCGACCCAGAAGGGAATTTCGCATCGGCGATCATCTCAGCACCGCCGCCACGGTAGCTCTCTCCCTCATCGCCGGGGCTCTGGCCCTGGGCGGGTACCCCTGGTGGGCCGCCATCCCTGCGCTGTGCGCCATCATCAACGCACACACGTGGATCAGCAAGCGCCTCAATCGCGCAAACGAGCCTCGCCTGAGGCCAACATTTATCTCTGCCGCGTTCACCGTTTGGGTTCTCATACCGGTATGGCGAGGTGTCAGGCATGGCGAGACGATCCCCTTTCCCGAGGCATGGCTCTTCGCAGGCCTCGCTCCCGGCGCTTGGCTCGTGTTCTATCTCGTGCTTCTGATTCGTCGCTGAACGCCATGTCATATACGGAGATCAACGCGCATCTCGTCGCACCGAAGCGCTTCGTGACGATGGCGCACCTGAATCAGGTCGAGCAGGCCGACTATCCGGCACTGCAAGAATCAACAGGTTTGTCGGTGTCCGACCTTTCGAAGATCCTGCGCGACCTTGAAGAACGCGGCTTGGTTGAGATTTCCAAGGAGCGCCGCACACGTTACGGGGCGACCTTGGTCAGGCTCTCGCCCCAGGGCAAGAAAACCTTCGGCAACCTCCTGGCGACGCTCAATCGGATCGCCGGACACTGAGGCAGCGGCGTCAGGAAGACTCCGTGACAATACGGCCGAGTTGCGCACCGAATCCGGCGCACAGGACGTGTGCCTGTTCAAGCGGCATCCACCAGCACGTCCAATTTTGGGGCGCGCCACCGTCGGATGGTTGTTCTTCCCCCGCACTCCATCGCTCTTCGACGTCGGCATCGAGCGGGGCAAGCTGGAAGAAATGCCGTTGGTGCATTTCCGGTTTAGACGGCCAAACGTCGTAGCGTTCGATGCCGAGCGCTCGCACGATGCGCACACGGAGTCCAGTCTCTTCAAACACTTCCCTCACGACTGCTGCCTCAGCCTGCTCAGCAGCTTCAATCGTTCCAGCGGGCACCTGGATCCCTGCAACTTCAAGGGGGATCCCGTCATGCGCGAAAACCAACAGCCGACCGTCGTGCACGACATATCCGACAACCTTTCGCACGACACGACGCTCAGGCTCAGCTGCCAGTTCCGCCTGGGAAATGATGTCCGGCTGTTCCTTCCCAAGGTCGAGAACAGCCAAGTCGGGGCGCAGCACGTCGTCATACATACGTGTCAGATCCCGCCGCAGCTGCGCGAGTGATTCCCCAAAGGGGCGCGCACTGCTCGCCGTGTATGCCGGCGCCTCATTGACCTCCGAGCCGTACAGCTCCCGCACGTCCCATGCCTCATCCCCGTTGCCGTCCACTTGTCGGCATGCCACGTATCGCCATGTGTGCTGACCCATCGCTGCCCTCTCACCAATTCGTCTGCTGAAACTCAGGATATGTGGTGGATGCGCACGCTATCCCGATGCGGTCATCAGCCACCACGTAATCGACAACTATTCCTCCGCCGACTGTTTCCATCGTTCGACCCATTCTCATTGCCCTTTCGGCCTGTCCAAATGCGCATTGAACAGTGCGTATGCCACCGAAAATGTTCTTCTTGGGCCATCAACTCCAGTCTGGAGCTTTGTCGCCAGCAATCAATAAAATCGCCCTCCGGCCGGGACCAAATGCGGACAGAATCCTCAGTTGGGTGTTGCCGTAGGAACCTGTCCGCAGTTCCTCTATCTCAAGTCGACGCAGATCCGCGACCGCGTATTCCCCCGCATGCCGTGCTGGCCTCAACGACCGTCCACCAGTCGCTCCCGTCGACGTCCGGAGGAATTCGGGGGTTTGCCAAATCCTGGGCCGCTTGGATCAGTTCTAGCTTCCGCAGGGTCGTGGGACGCACGGGTGTCACCAGTTTGTTGCTATGGGTTTGCGGGTGGCGAGTGACTAGGCTGGGGGCATGGCGACAGTTATTCTCGTGCGACACGGCCGATCTACAGCCAATGCCACCGGACTGCTGGCTGGCCGGTCCGAAGGTGTCAGCCTGGACCAGGTGGGGCGGGATCAGGCGGCCCTGGCCGGACAGCGGCTTTCAGCAGTGCCATTGGTCGCCGTGGTTTCCAGTCCTCTTGAACGGTGCCAGCAGACCGCCCAGTTCATCCTCGATCGCCAAACCGCACCGCCCTACGCGCCCATCGATCCCGAACTCGTCGAGTGCGATTACGGCCAGTGGCAGGGCCGCCCGCTCAGTGAACTCGCGACCGAGGATTTGTGGAAGGTTGTCCAGTCCCAACCCTCCGCCGCCACTTTCCCCGGCGGGGAGTCCCTGGCGGTGATGCAGGCCAGGGCCGTGGCAGCGGTTCGACGCCATGATGCGGCGTTCGAATCCGAGCATGGGCCTTCAGCTATGTGGGCGGCAGTGAGCCACGGGGACATCATCAAGTCGATCCTTGCCGATGCGCTGGGTATGCATCTTGACATGTTCCAGCGCATCAACGTGGGCCCCTCCTCCATCTCCATCGTGCGCTACGGAACTGCTCAGCCCAGCGTTTACGCGATCAACACCGATGCCGGTGACCTGTCATGGCTGGCGCAGGGCGCCCATTCTGGTGACGCTCCAGTAGGGGGCGGCGCCGGGCACCAGACGTCGGGAACCACTTCGGCCTAGAATATTGACATGTCTACACGAGTTCACGAGTTTTCCTGGCCAGATCGTGTCATCGTGGGGGTCATTGGCTCTCCAGGGTCGCGGGCGTTCTACCTGCAGGTGCGTGCAGGCAAGCGGCTGGTGAGCCTGGCCTTGGAAAAACAGCAGTCGGCGGCGCTCGCGGAGAAGATCGACGAGGTTCTCGATCAGTTGGGTGCAGTTGCGGGCAATCCCTTCAGCGTTCCGACAGGAACACCGATTGAGCTTGTCGATAACGACCCGCTCGAAGACGTCGAGGTGCAATTCCAGATTGGCACCATCAGTCTGGGCTGGGATGCCTCCCTGGCTCAAGTCGTCGTTGAGCTCTACCCGCTACGTGACGAAGACTCCGCCGATGACGATGAGATGATGGTGGTGCGGATGCCCGTTGGCACTGCCCGTGCCTTCGCCAAACGCACCCGTGAGATCGTGGCGGCCGGTCGTCCGATGTGCCCGCGCTGCGGTGACCCCATGGACCCCGAGGGGCACAGCTGCACCCCTGACGACTTGTGATGACATCACCGGATCTGCTGGCCGGGGAGCTCACTCTCAGCGGTCGCATCACCACAGCCTCGAACGCCACGTTTCTTGGCAGCATCGGCGATACAGCGGTTGTCTACAAGCCCGTCGCCGGCGAGAGCCCGCTATGGGATTTTCCCCACGGCATGCTGGCCCACCGGGAGGTGGCTTCCTACCTGGTCTCGCAGGTCCTCGGATGGGACGTTGTGCCGCATACCTGGCTGCGCGATGGCCCACTGGGTGAGGGCATGGTGCAGCTGTGGAAAGAACCGGACCCCGACCAGAACCCCGTAGACCTCCTCCCGGCGGAAGAAGTGCCGCAGAGCGGTTGGAAACACGTGCTCAAGGGACAGGATGAGACCGGACGGATCGTCGAGCTCGTCCACGAAGACAGCCCGGCGCTACGGCGCATGGCGGTATTCGACATCCTCGTGAACAACGCCGACCGCAAGGGCAACCATATCCTTGCCATGCCGGGTGGTCACCGTTACGGAGTGGATCACGGGCTCACCTTTCACCGGGAGCACAAGCTGCGTACGGTCCTGTGGGGCTGGCTGGGCGAGACTCTCACCGACGAGGAAGCAGCAGGCATAGATCGAGTCACCGGTGGACTGGGCGGTGAACTCGGTGCCCGTCTGGATGACTTGCTGAGCGCCGAGGAGATCGCGGCGCTGGCTGCGCGGTGCACGATGCTGCGCGCGGCAGGGCGGTTTCCGGCGCCCAGCGGCCAGATGACAGCGGTGCCATGGCCGCTATTCTGAAGCAGGAAGCTGCGGACGCACGCTAACCAGCCCACGTCGTACGGATCCTCCAAGAACCGGCAGCAATATCGCATCGCCGCAGCCAGACGATGATCCCGGCAGTTAAGCGGAACAACTGGCTATCGCTGACGCAGGCTGCGAGGCGCGATAGCCAGTCGCACATATCAGTCCTGCAACACGTAGCGCAGCGTTTCCACGACCTGATCGGTGGTCTTGCACCACCCCTGGGCCTCCGCGTCAACTTCCTTGAGCGGATGAACGATGTCCTCATCGTGCAGGGTCACGTAGGGCTTGCCCAACGCGGCGCAATAACCAGCATCGAAAGCCGCGTTCCACTGCTTGTACTTGTCGCCGAAACGCACCACAACGAAGTCCGCCTTTTCGATCAAGGTGCGGGTGCGAATCGCATTGATCTTGGAGGACTGGTGATCACGCCAAAACTGGGTGGAGGTCTCCCCCAAGTAGTCGCCGGCGGCATCGCTGGCAGGGTGGTCGGTTACCGGTGCGGTGAAGACGACATCCAAGCCGGCGGCTTGCGCCCCGCGCTGGATCTCCTCGCGCCAGTCAGTGTGGATCTCACCGGAAAGATAGACGTTGAAAGTCAATATTCAAGGCTCCTTGATTCGAGATGAACGGACGTGGCTGGTCCACTGGATCAACCACCCATCCTAGTGAGTTGCACCACCGGTATCATGAGACGCACGTCATCATCTGTCATCGGAGCGCTTTCACTTGCAATATCGCTGCAGATCGGCGAAAACTCCGGAGCCCGGCCCAAAGCCATCGACGACTGGCTATACGCGTCGTCATGAACTAACCGTGGCCGTGAATGCGATCGAATTACTTCCGGGCCTTAACGTAGCAACGACTACGCCCGGACTCTCTTTCTTAACGGCAGCAGCGTGTTCAGCGTGCCGAGGAACCGCGTACCCTCACCTCTTAGGCTCTTCTTTATGGGAGAGAGGAAGCCGAATTTCTCATAGCAGGGCCTCGTACACGCGTACCAATCGTCTGCGTGTGATGGCCCCAAGATCTTCACGGCAAGCAAGTGAACCGCCCGGCCGTCCCGCCGCGCAAAGAGCTATCTCCCACTGATCCCGGCGAGCGTCGAATCAGTTTGAGGACCGCAACTTCGCTATGTGCCCTCGTGTAAAGTCACTGGGTCAGTAGTGGTAGCGGGCCTGAAGAATCACGAGGTCCTCATCCTCCACCAGGTAGACGAGCCGGTGCTCATCGGTGATGCGCCGTGACCACGAGCCCTGCGCTCCGTACTTTAGCTGCTCGGGCTTGCCGATCCCGGAGAACGGTTCGCGCAAACAGGCATCGATGAGAGTGTTGATGCGCTTCAGGATCCTCCGGTCGGCAGTCTGCCAGTGCTTGTAGTCCTCCCAAGCTGACTCGTCCCAGACTAGACGCACTCAGGATTCCTCGTCGGCGCGATCCAGGTCGTGAACCTCGTGCTTTCCGGCGCGGGCACGTTCGTAGGCATCGAGCAGCCGGCGGGCGTTGGCCGGCGAGCGGAACAGGTAGGCGGTTTCCTGCCACGCAGCATATTCGTCGGCCGACATCAGAACAGCGTTGCCCTTACGAGAAACGATCTCAACGGCATCACGGTCCTCATTTACGCGCTCAATGAGAGGGAACAAGGTCTTGCGCGCCTCGCTTGCGCTGATGGACATGATGGCATCCTCCCCATTTGGACCAGTGGTACTTATTTATGGTACCACTCACCTTTGTCGAGTCACCTCGGGCACGGAGATCGGCGACAACTGTGCTCACCGTACTCGCCGGGCAGACTCAAGTAGACTCGCACTGCTCAAAGGTTGCTTACTTCTTGTTTCCAGACGCTAGACGTTGAACCGAAACTCCACGACGTCGCCGTCCTTCATGATGTAGTCCTTGCCTTCAATGCGCGCCTTGCCTGCGGCCTTGGCGTTGGCAACGGAGCCGACCTCGACCAGGTCATCAAAGCTGACCACTTCGGCCTTGATGAAGCCGCGCTGGAAATCGGTGTGGATCACCCCGGCGGCCTCCGGTGCGGTGGCCCCCTTGGGAATGGTCCAGGCACGGGTTTCCTTCGGGCCGGCAGTCAGATAGGTCTGCAGCCCCAGGGTATCGAAGCCAACCCGGGCCAGCTTGTCCAGCCCGGATTCCTCGATGCCCGCGTCTTCGAGCATCTCCACGGCCTCGTCTTCTTCCAGCTCGGCCAGCTCGGCCTCGAACTGGGCGTCCAGGAAGATCGCCTCGGCCGGGGCCACCAGCTCGGAGAGCTTGGCCTGCATCTCGGCGTCGGCCAAGCCCGCCTCATCGGTGTTGAACACGTAGATGAACGGCTTGGTGGTCATCAGCTGCAGCGGGGCGATCTCCTCCAGCTCGACCCCGGCCGCGGCGCCGGCGGCGTAGAGCGTCTTGCCCTCTTCGAGCACCTTCTGCGCGGCGAGCACGTTGTCCATGAAGGACTTGTCGATCTTCTTGCCGCGCAGTTCCTTCTCCAGGCGGGGCAGCTGGTTCTCAATGGTCTGCAGGTCGGCCAGGATCAGCTCGGTGGCGATGGTCTCGATGTCCGACTCCGGGTCCACCTTGCCGTTGACGTGGATGACGTCGTCGTTCACGAACGCGCGGGTGACCTGGCAGATGGCGTCGGCCTCACGGATGTTGGCCAGGAACTTATTGCCCAGCCCTTCACCCTCGCTGGCGCCCTTGACGATGCCGGCGATGTCCACGAAGGACACGGTCGCGGGCAGGATGCGCTCGGAGCCGAAGATTTTGGCCAGCACCTTCAGCCGCTCATCGGGCAGCGGGACCACACCGACGTTGGGTTCGATGGTCGCGAAGGGGTAGTTGGCCGCCAGCACCTGGGCACGGGTCAGCGCGTTGAACATGGTGGACTTGCCGACGTTGGGCAGTCCGACGATTCCGATAGTAAGAGCCACGGGAGACGATTCTACCTTTTGCTAGGGGTGGGAGGTGAACTGGGTGCGCCGCGCACCTTTTGGCGCGTGGCGGAGCCGGGCGGGCAGTGCGCGATTAACGCGAGGTGGTGGGGGTGCCGCGTCCGCCCAGGGCGCGGGAGTCATCCCCAGCTTCCTTGAGCTTGCCGCGGATTTCCTTGGGCAGCGAGAAGACGATGTCCTCCTCGGCCAAGGTGATTTCTTCCACGTCCCCAAAACCGTATTCGGCCAGCAGCTCCAGCACTTCCTGCACCAGCACGTCGGGCACGGAGGCCCCGGAGGTCACACCCACGGTGGAGACTCCCTCGAACCAGGACTCATCTACTTCGTGAGCGAAGTCCACCCGGTAGGCGGCCTTGGCGCCGTAGTCAAGGGACACCTCGACCAGGCGCACCGAGTTGGATGAGTTTGAGGAGCCCACCACGATCACCAGATCTGATTTGGGGGCGATTGTCTTGATGGCCACTTGTCGGTTGGTGGTGGCGTAGCAGATGTCGTCGCTGGGCGGGTCCTGCAGGTTCGGGAAGCGCTCCCGCAGCCGGCGCACGGTCTCCATGGTCTCGTCCACGCTCAGGGTGGTCTGCGAGAGCCAGATCAGCTTGTCCGGGTTCTTCACCTGGACGGTGTCGGCCTCTTCGGGGTTGTTCACGATGGTGGTGGCGTGCGGCGCCTCACCGTAGGTGCCCTCCACCTCCTCGTGGCCCTCGTGGCCGATGAGCAGGATTTCATAGTCATTCTTGGCAAAGCGCACCGCTTCGCGGTGCACCTTCGTCACCAGCGGGCAGGTGGCGTCGATGGTCTGCAGACCACGGTCCTCGGCGGAGCGCACCACGGCCGGGGAGACGCCGTGGGCGGAGAAGACCACCAGGGCGCCCTCGGGCACCTCATCGGTTTCCTCCACGAAGATCGCCCCGCGGGCCTCCAGCTCGGAGACCACGTGCAGGTTGTGCACGATCTGCTTGCGCACGTACACCGGCGGGCCGTAGTGCTCCAGCGCCTTTTCCACCGCCACCACGGCACGGTCCACCCCGGCGCAGTAGCCGCGCGGGGCAGCCAACAGCACCTTGCGCTGGTTCACATTCGGCGAAGCGTCGGCAATCTCCTGAGGTGAACGTCGGGTCCGCGGGATGCGGGGCATCGGCAGGGAAACCGGAATGGAAGTGGAAGTAGCCATGGCACTAGTCTACGAAGTGGACGCAAGTAAGCCCATGCTCATATGATGCGCACCACCGCCGCGGGCCTGTGAGGTTGGCCTCTGCCGGTCAAGACCAGGGCGCCGTGCGGCACGGAATTGTCGGTGCGGTGGTGTAGCGTCACAGGTGCGAACGGGGCCGGTCCAGGCCTTATTCGCCCCGGACCCAGGTGAGGAGAAGCGCGAATGGAATCCCGTGCCCCGGACACGATGCCGCTCACGGCCCGTGAAACCAGCCCGGAGAACCCGTGGCCGCTGCGCGTGCTCTCCGAGAAGCTGAAGGCCCATATTGAGAACTCCCCCATCTCCTGGGTGGAGGGCCAGCTGCTGGAGGCCAATATCCGCAACGGGCACGCCTACCTGACGCTGCGTGACGTGGATGCGGACTACTCCTTCTCGGTGACCGTGTGGGCCTCGGTGATGCGCGGGCTGGCCACCAAGCCGGAGGTGGGCTCCCGCGTGGTGGCCCGGGTGAAGCCGAATCTCTA
>NZ_JAVGCZ010000005.1:0-72849 GCF_052928425.1 Glutamicibacter sp. BSL13 | reverse complement strand
GTCGCCTTGCGGTTAGCTGCGCGGCGGATCGGCGGGTGCGGCCGCTGCGGGAGACGCGCTCTGCTCGATAGGCAGACGTTCGGCGTCACGGGTGATGCTGCGGGCCATGGAGGTGAAGATGATGCCGTGGAAGGGCACCAGTGACCACCAGTACAGGCGCCCGGCTAGGGAGCGGGGGAAGAAGATCGCACGCTGCACGTAGAGCAGGTGATCCCCGCGCGGTTCGAAGCTGAACTCCAGCCAGGCCCGCCCCGGAACCTTCATCTCGGCGCGCAGGCGCAGCATCCGCTGCTCATCCAGTGCCTCCACCCGCCACCAGTCCACCACGTCTCCCAGGGCCAGGCGGCTGCGGCTGCGCCGGCCGCGGTTCAGGCCCACCCCGCCAACCAGCTTGTCCATGACCCCGCGCAGCTTCCACGCCAACGGCAACGAGTAGTAGCCGTTCTCCCCGCCGAGGCTGGAGATCACCGTGAACAGCTGGCGTGGGGTGGCGGTGGTTTCCCGTTCCCGCCGGTCCACGTACACCCGCCGTCCGGCCCACTGCGGGTCCGAGGGCAGGGATTCACCCGGGGCGGAGACCGGGTGGGCGCTGGCCCAACTGGTTTCCACCGCGTCCGCCTTGATCTTGTCCAGCGCCAGGTGCACGGCCTGCGGGTAGCTGGTCAGCCCCTCGGGCGGGGGAGGGATCAATTCATCAATTGCCCGGGAGCGCACCACGCAGTCGTGCTGCAGGGATTCAACCAGCGGTATGGCCAGGCTGCGCGGGATCGGGGTCACCAGGTTCACCCACTGGGCGGCCAGCCAGGGGGTGAGCACCGGCAGGGCAATGATCTTCGGGCGGCGGATCCCGGCTGCCTGGGCATAGAGCTGCATCAGCTCGGCGTAGCTGTGCGCCTGCGGCCCGCCAATGTCATAGCGTCCGCCCGCCGGTTCGGACAGCTCCGCGGCCCGGGAGAGGTAGTGCAGCGCATCGCGCACCGCGATCGGCTGCACCATGTTGCGCACCCAGCGCGGGGCCGGCATCACCGGCAGCACATCGGTCAGGTGCCGCACCATTTCAAAGCTGGCCGAACCCGAACCGATCACCAGCCCGGCCTGCAGGGTCAGGGTGGGCACGCCACTGGATTCTAGGATGCGCCCCACGTTGACCCGGGAAGATAAATGCCGGCTCAGCTCCCCGTCCGGGTGCAGCCCCGACAGGTAGACCAGCTGGCCCACGCCAGCGTCCCGGGCCGCCCGGGCCATCACCTGGGCGCAGCGCTGCTCCACCTCGGCGAAGTTGGAGGTGGCGGCCATGGAATGCACCAGGTAGTAGCAGGTGTCGGTTCCGGCGCACAGTTCGGCGGCGGCCTGCGGGTCGGTCAGGTCCCCCTGCACGACCTGCACCTGTGAACGCCAGGGCACGTCCCGCAATGATTCGGGATGCCGGGTGAGCACCTTGACCTGGTGCCCGCGCTCCAGCAGCAGCGGCACCAGCCGCCCGCCCAGGTAGCCGCTGGCCCCGGTCACCGCGATGCGGCTCATGACTCGGCCCCCTGCGCACGGGCTGGGATCGGCAGGCGGTCGCGGTGGCGGCGCAGCACCCAGGCCAGCACCACGGAACCAATCACAATGATTCCGCAGGCGGTGTAGGCGGCGATGGCCACCGGCTGGCTGTAGTTGCCCGGCTCCAGCCGGCTGACCCCGATCCAGCCCACGCCCCAGGCCATGGCCAAAGGCATTCCCAGGTGACCGCCGCTGTACCAGGTGGTGCCCAGGGCAATGACCGCCGCGACCGCCAGCAGGGCGATGGCCACCGGCACCGGCCAGTCGGCCCCTTCACCCACGCCCCAGGAGCCGAGCAGGGCCGCGGCGTTCGCGATGGTGGCCACGCTGACCCAGCCCAGGTAGACGCCGAAGAGAACCCAGAGGATCCAGCGTTCGGCGGTGCTCTCGGGCGGGGTGGTGATGAGCAGCAAAAGGATCCGGATCAGCACCAGCAGCAACACCACGATCACCACCAGGCTCACCGGCAGCCAGCCGAACTGCACCACGCCGATCCACAACGCGTTCAGCAGGGCCGAGGCGCTGATCCAGGCCCGGGCCCGGTACTGCAGCCGGGAAGCGCGGGCGGCCGGGAAGAACTGCCAAATGGCATAGACCACCAGGCCCACGTAGACAAGGCTCCAGATGCCGAAGGCCGGCCCGGCCGGGGCCAGGAGGGTCGAATCGGTGTCCAGCCAGCCGTCGGAGGCGTGTTGGATGGGCGTGCCGCCCAGGGCGCCGCTGCCGGCGAACGCCCCGAAGATCGCGACCGCCATCGCAAAGGCGGTGGCGATGGGAACCGCAATTCCCACTGAGTGTTTCCGCATGATTCTGCCTCCTTGTTGATTCCCGTCAATTTGGGATGTGGACTGGACAACCGAACCCATCTCCTCCATGATGTAGATAACTTAGCTAACAATCAACATAGTGAGAGACTCACTCATGGAACTTTCAGGTAATGCGGCCACGGACGCGCTGCGCATCTTCCACGAGCTGGTGGAGCACTGCGACACGGCCGACGCCCTGGCCCGGGAACGTCTGGGGCTGAACTTCACCGACTTCCGCGGCCTGAAGATCCTCAGCGAGCACCCCGGATCCGGTCCCGGCGACCTGGCCCGCTGGCTTGGCATCAGCAGCGCCGCAGCCACCGCGGTGCAGGACCGGCTGGCCGCCCACGGCTACATCACCCTCACCGTCCATCCACGCGACCGCCGCCGCAACGCCATCCACGTCAACGATGCGGTCATCGACCAGGCGTTCTACCTGACCCGCCAACTGATGGGCGAAGCCCGCACCGTCATTGAACAGCTGCCCGCACCAGTGAGCGACGAACTGGTGCAGGGTCTGCTGCAGGTCAGCGAACGCATGCGTGCGGCACTGAACTCCCTACCCACGCCCACCTACCAGCAGCAAAGAGATGAGCCATGACCACCACGCATCCCCACCGCGCCGGTACCCGCAGTGCACCGACCGGCCCGGCCGACAGCGCACTGGACACCCAGATCAGTGCGGAGCTGGACCGGGTGGTGGCCCGCCAGCGGCACCGCGCCGCCAGTTACTCCAGCGCCGGCGCCCAACTGTGGGACCACATTGCCCGCAGCCTGCACGGCGGCAAGCGCACCCGCCCCAAGCTGGTGGACCTGGGCTACCGGGCGTTCGGGGGAACCGACCGGCAGCGCAGCGTGAGCCTGGGGTGCGCCTTCGAACTGCTGCACACTGCGCTGCTGATCCACGATGACGTGATTGACCGGGACTTCATCCGCCGCGGCCAACCCACCCTCAGCGCCCACTACCGCGACCAGGCCGCCGCCCGTGGGCTGCCGGACCCGCAGGCACAGCATGTGGGAGGCTCGGCGGCCATCATTGCCGGGGACCTGCTACTGACCGCCGCGATCCGCCAAACCACCCACGCGACCGCCGGACTGCCGGCGGCCGCGGCGGTGGAGGAGGCCTTCGAACTGGGCATCGCCCAGGCCGGGGCAGGGGAACTGGAGGACCTGCTCTACTCGATGCACATGATCCCGGCCGACACCGTCCAGGTGCTGCGCATGGAGGAACTGAAAACCGCCGGATACTCCTTCCAGCTGCCCCTGCAGTGCGGGGCGCTGCTGGCCGGGGCCAGCCAGCAGGAGGCCGCCGGGCTCGGGGAAATCGGTTGCCGCTTCGGGGTGGCCTACCAGGTCATTGACGACATCCTCGGCTGCTTCGGGGACCCGCGAGCCACCGGAAAATCCGTGGAATCCGACCTGCGCGAGGGCAAGAGCACCGTGTTGACCGCCCTGGCCAGCGAAGACGCCGGCTTTGGCCGCGCCCTGGCCGAATACCGGCAGGGGAACAGCGGCATTGAAGAGGTCCGCCGGGCGCTGCGGGCAAGCGGGGCCGAACAGGTGGCCCGCCGCCTGGCCGCGGACCTGTGCTCCGGTGCCCTGGCCTCCACCCACTTCGCCGCGCTGCCCGAAACCATCCAGGACGAGCTGCGCGCCTACCCGTCCCTGATCCTGGAACGGAGTCTGTAATGCCCCTCCAACCCAGCGCACTGCAGCTGTACACCCGCACCGCCTCACGCAGCGCCCAAACCGTGATTGGGCAGTACTCCACCTCCTTCTCCCTGGCCTGTCGGCTGCTGGACCGGCAGAGCCGGGAACACATTGCCAACATCTATGCGCTGGTCCGGCTCGCCGATGAGGTGGTGGACGGGGTCGCCGTGGAGGCCGGGCTGCCGGCCAGCGAGGTGGCCCGGACCCTGGATGAGCTGGAGAAGGACACCGAGGCGGCGTTGGCCTGCGGCTACAGCACGAACCTGGTGGTTCACGCCTTCGCCTGCAGCGCCCGGCGCCACGGCATCGGGGTGGAGCTGACCCGGCCGTTCTTTGCCTCCATGCGCCAGGACCTGGTGCGCCCCACCCACGATGCACTCTCCCTACAGGACTACATCTACGGTTCAGCCGAGGTGGTTGGCCTGATGTGCCTGAAGGTCTTCCAGGCCATGCCCGGCAGCAAACCGGACCCGGACGGACGGGCGCTGAACGCGGCCCGGCGGCTGGGCGCGGCCTTCCAGAAGGTCAACTTCCTGCGGGACCTGGCCGCCGACAGCCAGGAGCTGGGACGCCAGTACCTGCCCGGAACCCGGCACAGCGAACTGGATGAACCCCGCAAGCAGGCGCTGGTCCAGGACATCGCCGCGGACTTGGCCGCGGCCAGCGAAGGCCTTGACTACCTGGCGCCCCGGGCCGCCCAGGCGGTGCGCATGGCCCACGGGCTGTTCAGCGAACTGAACGCCCGCATTGCCCGCACCCCGGCCAATGAACTGCTGGAGCGCCGGATCTCGGTGCCCGCCGGGCGCAAGGCGCTGATTGCCGCGCGCACCTTCCTGCCCGCCCGTCCCCTCATCCCTACCCGCATCAGGAGCATCGCATGAATCTGCAGCCAATGGACGTGACAGTGATCGGCGGGGGCTTTGCCGGGCTGGCCAGCGCCGGGCTGCTGGCCCGCACCGGGCACCGGGTTACCCTGCTGGAACAGGGGCAGCAGCTGGGCGGCCGGGCCGGGCGGCTGCAGCGCGAGGGCTTCAGCTTTGATACCGGACCCTCCTGGTACCTGATGCCCGAGGTCTTCGAGCACTGGTTCGAGCTCATGGGCAGCAGCACCTCCCAGGCCCTGGATCTGCGCAGCCTGAAAACCTCCTACCGGGTGTTCTTCGAGGACCATGAACCAGAGGACCTGGCCCCGGACACGGCGGGCGACGTGTTCGAACGCCTTGAACCGGGGGCCGGGGAACGCCTGGCCTCCTACCTGCGCCAGGCCTGCGAAAGCTACGACCTGGCCCTGGAGCACTTCCTCTATGATGACTTCGCCCGGGCCAGCAGCCTGCTGGCCACCCCGATCCTCCGTCGCGGCGGCACCCTGCTGCCGCTGCTGGCCCGATCCCTGAAAACCCACACCGCTAAGGCGTTCACCGACCACCGGCTGCGCCAGATCTTGGGCTACCCCGCGGTGTTCCTGGGCAGCAGCCCGCAACGCACCCCAGCGCTCTATCACCTGATGAGCCACCTGGACCTTACCCAGGGGGTGCAGTACCCCATGGGCGGGTTCAGCGCGCTGGTGGACGCCATGGAGCAGCTGGTGCGCACGGCCGGGGTCACCATCATCACCGGCGCCCGCGCCACCGGCATCCACACCGAGGAAGCCGGTGGGGCGGTCAGCGCGGTGCAGTGGGTGGACGGTGCGGGTGCAACGCACCAAAGTCGGGCGCAGGCCGTGGTGGGAGCCGCGGATTTGCACCACCTGGAAAGCGAGCTGCTGCCGCCGAGCCTGCGCAGCCGCACCCAACGGCACTGGCGCAAGGCCGACCCGGGGCCCGGGGCGGTGCTCGCCTGCCTGGGAGTGCGCGGCAAACTGCCGCAGCTGGAGCACCACAACCTGCTGTTCACCCGCGACTGGGATGAGAACTTCGCCCGCATCCACGCCGGGGAACAACTGCAAACCGAAACCAGCATCTACGCCTGCATGCCCAGCGCCACGGATCCCGGGGTGGCGCCGGAAGGGGACGAGAACCTGTTCCTGCTTATTCCCGCTCCGGCCCGCGTGGACTGGGGCCGCGGGGGAGCTGACGGCGAAGGCTCGGTGATGGTGGAGCGGATCGCGGACGCGGCCATTGACCAGCTGGCCAGCTGGGCTGGGATCCAGGGGCTGCGCGAACGCATCGTGGTGCGCCAAACCTATGGGCCGGCCGATTTCGAGGCCACGGTGGGTGCCTGGCGCGGCGGGGCGTTGGGTCTGGCCCACACCCTGGGACAAAGCGCCTTCCTGCGCCCGGCCAACCGCAACCCCAAGGTGCCCGGGCTCTACTACGCCGGCAGCTCGGTGCGCCCCGGCATTGGCATCCCCATGTGCCTGATCAGCGGTGAGCTGGCGGCCAAGGCGGTCAACCGGGTCAACGCCCCGGGCCCCTTGGGCATGGGGCACCTGCACGGCACGGGGGCACTGGGTGACAAGGTGGGTGGCTGATGGTTTACCTGCTGATCTTGTTGGCCCTCATTGGGTGCATGGCGCTGATCGATGCACGCTTCAAGCTGTTTGTCTGCTGCCGTCCCGGCCCCGCCCTAGTCTCCCTGGTGGTGGGCACCGCGATCTTCCTGCTCTGGGATGTGCTGGCCATTGACCAGGGGATCTTCCTGCACCTGGAATCGAAGTGGATGAGCGGGGTGATGGTGGGCGACCAGCTGCCGCTGGAGGAAGTCTTCTTCCTGTTCTTCCTGTGCTACCAGGTGATGATCCTGGTCAACGGCTGGCTGCGGTGGCGGGCCCATGCACGCAAGAAACAACCAGAACCGGTGACGACGGGGGATTATCGGTCATGACTTTTCTGCAAATGGGCTTGTGCTTCGTGGCCGGTTCGCTGGTGTTGTTGATCGGCTCCATGCTGCTGCGCCGCATCCCGGTGCGGCGGATCGCTCCGGCGCTGCTGGTGGCATTGGCGGCGCTGTTCGTGCTCACCGCGATCTTTGACAATGTCATGATCGCCGCCGGCCTCTTCGACTATGGGCAGCACTCCCTGGTCGGGGTGCGCATCGGACGGGCCCCGATAGAAGACTTCCTGTACCCGCTCAGCGCGGTGTTCTTCATGCCGGCGCTGTGGTGGCTCACCGGCGGTACGGCGCCCACCGCCAAACAGATCCACACGCCACAACGGGGGATGGAACAATGACATCCAAACCACGGACCACCGCAGCGTCAGGGATGCCGGCCCGGCACGGAACAACTCCCGGATCACTGGCGGCGGGGGAACCGGCAAGTGCTCAACCAAGAACCCGAAACCTCGCCAACACCCTGAAGGGGCTTGTTGCCACTTCCCGGCCCCTGTCCTGGATCAACACGGCCTACCCGTTCGCCATCGCCTACCTGCTGGCCGGAGGCGGCTTCGACTGGCGCTGGTGGGTGGGCACCGTCTTCTTCCTGATTCCCTACAACCTGGTGATGTACGGGATCAATGACGTCTTTGACTATGAATCCGACATCCGCAACCCGCGCAAGGGAGGCGTGGAAGGCGCCGTGCTGGATCGCTCCCTGCACGCCACCGTGTTGTGGGCGTGCGCGCTGACGGCCTTGCCCTTCCTGGTGGCCCTGGTGCTTGGCGGCGGTGCCCGGGCCAACCTGGTGCTGGGCATATCCATGGCAGCGGTGCTGGCCTACAGTGCCCCGTACCTGCGCTTCAAGGAACGCCCCTTCCTGGATTCACTGACCAGCGCCGTTCATTTTGTCTCCCCGGGCGTTTACGGCTGGGTGCTGGCCGAGGCGTCCATGGACCTCCAACCCCTGGCGGCCTTCGGCGCATTCCTGCTGTGGGGGATGGCCTCCCATGCGCTGGGCGCCATCCAGGACATTGAGCCGGACCGGCAGGCCGGGCTCTCATCGATTGCCACGGTGCTCGGGGCGCGCTGGACCGCCCGGCTGGTGGTCGGGTGGTACGTGCTGGCCGGCCTGTTGCTGCTGGTGCTGCCCGGATCGGCGAAGCTCGCCGGCCTGCTTGCGGTGCCCTATGCGTTGAATGCGCTGCCCTACCTGAACCTGGCGGATCAGGACTCAGCGATCGCCCGCTCCGCGTGGCGAAGGTTCCTGTGGCTGAATTACCTGTGCGGGTTCCTGCTGAGCATGCTGATGATTTACCTCGTTTGGTTCTGGCAGTAAGGCGCTCGCCGGACGCGCCATGGGGAAGAGGACGTGGTGTGCTCCGGCGGCTGTGCCCCGCTGTAACAAGACGGATATGGTGGTGTTTCCAATGATGAAGAGAATGGTGGAAAAGTTCATGGACGTAGTCCTGCTCTCCGAGAGCGGTCAGAGCATTGGCACGGCAGACAAGGCATTGGTGCACACCACCGAGACGCCCCTGCATCTGGCTTTTTCCTGCCACCTGTTCAACTCCGAAGGCCAAGTCCTGGTCACCCGGCGTGCCCTGTCGAAGCTGACCTGGCCCGGTGTGTGGACCAATTCCTTCTGCGGTCACCCACAACCTGCAGAGGACCCATTCGATGCCATTCGCCGGCATGCCCGCCATGAGCTGGGCTGCGAGATCGCGGATCTGACGGTGACGCTGCCCGACTTCCGCTACCGGGCCATGGACGCTTCGGGCATCGTGGAAAACGAAATCTGCCCCGTACATACTGCACGCATCGACAGCGAACTGTCTCCGAATCCGGAAGAGGTCATGGACTGGCAGTGGGTGGACCCTGCCCAATTGGCTGTTGCGGTGCGTGCAACCCCCTGGGCTTTCAGTCCGTGGCTCGTGATGCAGCTGCCGCAACTGCGAGCCTACTCCTAAACGGGGGCAGACCGAGAGCAGGAGCCGACTTCCGAACCAAAAATGAACTCCAAAGTTCCTGCACGTCATAAGCCCTTTTGCGGGCAGACCGGGTGCTCGAACCTGGGGCTCGTGGTCGGCGCGAGAAGTAATGAACCTTTACCGGCGCGCCCGTGGAGCCTAGAGATTACGCAAGATTTGACAATATTTCGTCCACACCCACGACTAACAATTCACCGGTGGAACTGTGTCAACGTGCGTGTTATCTCAGCTTTGGGCTTTGTTGCATCGAAAAGTTAAGCTGAATCTGCGCAATTGGAGATCTGAACGGCACAGCCATTGCCTAATATTCATTATGGGGGCTGTCCGTAGTGGACAGATCATTTCCGCACGACGGAGTTCGCTCCGGGAGGCGGAAAGCTAAACGCACGTGGAAACCACCCTGATCGCTTTGACGTTCATCGTGGTTTCCTCCTACAAATAAATTCTTGGGGAATTTCATGGGGATACATCCAGTACTTTTGAGCGCCTTAAATCGGGGCGCCCAATACCGCGCGGTGCGAAACGGCGAGCACCAGCCCGAGCGGAATCTGCGTCCGGCGATGACGGGGTCACTGACCAGCCCAGTGCTGTGGGTCGCGCCATGACCACTGCGCAGACCAATCAGAAGGAACACTCCGCTGCTGCGCCAAAGGCCGGTGCAAAGATCCGCGTGGCATTAATCGGGGAAGATACCTGCCCGGTCGCAGTGGGCGCGTCGAACACCTGGAATGGGCAGCTGGTCAACGGGCTGCCGGATTACCACTTTGAGATCGTGAAGCTGGTCGGGGACCAGTCCATTCCGGTGAACCTCTCCAAGAGCCCGGCGCGCGTGAGCACCATCCCGGTAGGGGATCCACCATCCCGCGCCCGATTGACCGGACGCAAGGTTGAAGAGCAACGGGTCAAGACCGCCCTGAACGAATTGTGGAACGCTGCCCTGCCGAAACAGGATCCGGAACAGTCCCACATCATGCAGGCCACCAGCGCGCTGAAGGAATTGGCCCGAGGCACCCGCCACCAGCTTGCGGCGACCCTGCACCGGATCAATAGCGCCGCACTGGTTGCCGAAGCGTGGAGCCGCCACCGCAGTAGCCGTCCGGAACTGCCGCACCTGACCACGGCACAGGCCGAACAGGTGGCGCATTACGCAAACCAGTTCCTGGCGGTGCTGGATGTCTCCTGGCCGCAGGTGGATATCTGCCACGTGACCTCGAACGGTCCGGCAGTCTTGGTTGGCCTGGCCCGCTACTGGCGCGACGGCAGCCCGTTGCTGCTGACCGAGCATGGAGTATGCCTGCGCGAACGCTACCAGGGGCTGGAAGATCTTGGCCTGGCGCACCCGGTGCGCACCGCACTGCTGGGGCTGTCCCGGGTGGTCTGCCAGGTGGCCTACGCCGAGGCCGCCAAGCTGCTTCCGGTCAATGAATTCTTGGCCAAGTGGGCCCGGCAGCTCGGGGCGGACAAGCAGCGCATGCATACCGTGCATTACGGGGTGGATGCCGAGGCCTTCCCGGAGATCACCACCGAGCCGGAAGTGCCCACCGTTTCCTTCGTGGGGCCAATTCACCCCTCCATGGACCTGGCCACCATGATCCGCGCCTTTGCCACTGTCACGCAGCGGATCCCGGAGGCCAAGCTGCGGATCTTTGGAAAGATTCCCAAGCAGAAGCGGGAGTACTACCAGCAGCTGACCGCACTGGTGGAGGAACTGAAGCTGGGTAACGCAGTGAGCTTCGAGGACAAGGAACCGAACACCCGCGAAGCCGCTGAGGCAGGGCACCTGGTGGCGCTGTCCTCGGTGTCGCAACGAGTTCCGTCCAGCGTGCTGGAGGCGATGGCCTGCGCCCGCGCCACGATCTCGACCGATGTGGGCGGAACCAGGGAAATCACCGGCCACGACGGACTCTCCGGTGCGCTGGTGCCGCGGCGCAGCCCGGAAGCGCTGGCCAAGGAAATCATCCGGCTGCTGCTCGATGGGCCGGCCCGGCGCCGCATGGGTTTCCGGGCCCGCGAACGGGCCATGGAGAAGTTCCCGCTGGAGTTGTTCCTCAATCGCATGCGTGATGAGTACCGTCAGGTGCTTGCCCCGGCGCCGGTGTCGGCCGCCGCGGTGGTGCAGGGCGGGACGCAGCAGGCCGCGAAGGAGCGCCCGTCCATGACTCAGCACGTGCTGCCGGCCTTGAAGACCGCCGCCCGGCAAGCATAGGGCTCGTCGAGGCAGAGACCCGCACCTCCGGCCAGCTGCCGGAGGCGCGGGTCCTCCCATCAGTGGCCTAGTGGCGCTGCGCTAAGTGAGTTTCCTCAGCATGTTCAGGGCAGATAGGCGGCTCATAGGCCCACTTAGCGAATGCCTATGCGTTTGCGGCGGTCTTCCGAGCCCCGCAGGTCCCGGTTCAGGCGGCGGTCGCCCTGATACAGGATGGTGGCCCAGTCCGTGGTCTCCGGTGTTGCCTGGGGGTGAACCGGCGCGGGCTGTGCCTTGGGCTTGGGTGCGACAAAAAGCCAGGAAATGAGTCCCAGGCCCATGTCCGCCACCGAGTTCTTGATTCCGACATAGGCGCGGATGGCGTAGGCGGCCAGGGTGGCGTTGATCGCCGCGAACACCACGTTGCCCCAGTTCTGGTGCTGCAGATCCCGCCACAGGGTGAACAGTGAGAAGATCACGATCAGGTAGGGGACCAGCACGTGCAGGGCCGGTGCCGCGGTACGGTCACGGACCTTCGGGGTGCGGGCGAATGGGATCTTTTCACCGGTGAATGCCTGCTGGATGGATTTCAGGACCCCGGCGAGGTTCACCGGCAACAGCACCAGGTTGAAGCCATAGATGCGGAAAATATCGCCGAAGCGGTGACCGCAGTCGCGCAGGTCGCTGCCCATGCACAAGAAGTAGGGGATCGCGGCGGCGAAGATCAGGGGGCTGAGCAGGCGGCTGTCATACGGGTAGGCCAGGAGGAAGACCAGGCCGAAGCTGGCCCACGCGATGGAGGACATGTAGTTCACCCGCAACAGCACCTCCCGCAATCCCATGGGACGCCGTTCACGGCGTCGCTCCCGGGCTTGGGTCCAGAGCTTGGGCATGATCAGCAATCCGCCGTTGGCCCAGCGGCGGCGCTGCACCACCAGGGAACCAAAGTCAGGGGGAGTGGCGCTGTAGCTCAGGCGTTCCGGGTAGTTTGACAAGCCCCACCCGTGGGTTCCCAGGTCGATGCTGGACTCGGTGTCCTCGATGACGGTGCGGTCCTGGATGTACGTATAGATCTCATAGCCGCCCACGGTGTTGACCTGGGCAATATCCTGCAGGGCGCGCTTACGGATGACCGCGTTGGCTCCCACCCAGAAGGTGGCGTTGTACTGGGTCATGCCCTGATGCAGGATGTGCTGGATATCGGTGGTCGCCCCGGCGATGCGCTCGATGCGGGTCGGGGCTCCGCGGAAGGAAGAGTACGGAGTCTGGGTGACGGCGATGCGCGAGTTCTCCTCGGATTCCAGGAAGTACACCAGGCGCAGGCAGTAATCACGAAGCAGCAGGGAATCGGCATCCAACGTCAGCAGGTAGGTGCTGTCCGGGACGTGCAGCAGGTTATCGGAAGAGTGCTCCGTTGCCTCGGCTTGCGGTGTCGCCTGCTCCACCAGCACCAGCGCGTCCCCACGCTGTTCTTGACGCCAGGTCTTGCCCATGAGGCTGATGTACGAGTTCAGGTTCATGGCCTTGTTGGCCTCCTGGGAGAGGCTGGCGTAACGCTTGCGCTCGAAGTTGTCCATCTGTGCGGAGAAGATCCGCACCAGGCGCAAGTGCAGCTCTTCCATGCGTTCAAGGTCCGGCGCCGAGTGTTGTGCCGCGGCGGCCTCTAGGGCGAGCAAGGTCAAGCGCAGTTCGCGGGACAGGCCCATGAGCACCGAATCAACGAAGAACTCCTCGACATGGTCGGTGACGGCCTCATTGGCGGCCATGGAGTCCAGCCACTCGGCGGACCAACGGTAGGTGGCAATCAGCGCCGGCAACAGTGCTTCGGGGCTGGCGTCCTGGGCGCGGGCGGAACGAAACGCCTGTAATTCCCTGCGGGTGTGGGCGGCCGGCTCGGCCAACGCGGTGGCGATTTGCCCGCTCAGCGCCCGCGTGGCGTCCAGGCGCTCTCGCACCGCGGGATCGGCGGGGTGCGGATTGTCGTCAATCAGCAGCACAACCCGCAGCTGCGGGAATTCCTGCAGGGCCGCGGACCAGAGCGTGGCACGTACGACCGCCGGTTCCTCGGCATAGCTGGGTACCAGGACCGTAATCCCCTCGGTGTGTTCCCGAAAGTGCCGGTCCAGCTCTCCGCGCGGAACCCGCTGGTGGGCGGCGAACCGGTTCAGGGCTCCCTGGCGTGCCGTGAGGTACATCAGGGCAGAGAAGGTCAGGAACGTCACCACAATCAGATACAGCACCGCTTCGAACTGGAACCGGAAGCCGGCCCCGGGATTGTTCGCCAGCTGGCGCAGGATGGTGGTGATGACATAGGCAACCCAGGACAGCACGGTCACCACAATGGCCACGCGTCCCCATGCCAGCTTCGCCTTGGAAGGGGTCGGATGGACGATGGACAAGGGCTCGGAGCGTTTCTCCGACCCCCATTGCCGTCGCCGGCTTTCGGTCGCTTGAGCCGTGGTGTGCTTGCCTGCGCCCATGCAGGTTTCCTCCCAGAAGATGCGGAATGACCGGACGCTGCCGCACCGCCGCGCGGGCGGAAAAATCTGCGGGAAAAGCCGGTCCCTAGAAGCGGGATGCCCCGGGGCATCCAATTAGCATAATTCTAAACTACAGCCTTAAGATGTCCTTAAGGCCGTGTACTGTCAGTGGTCACCCAGGAAGCTGGTCTGGCCAGGGGCGCCGCGGTTTTGCGCCTCATCTTCATCTCTCTTCACGTCCTGTGATTCCTAAAGGGGAACCCATGGCAATTCAGTTCCAGGGCCGCCGGCTTTCCGTGTTTCGCCTGTTGATCGTGCTGCTCGTGATTGCCGGGCTGGTGGCCGGTTCCCTGGCGCTGTGGTTCCGGGCCAAGGACCGTGCCGCGGCGGCGGGCAGCGACCAGTGGTTCGGAGCGTACGTGGACTCCACGTCCACCCCGTTCTATGACATTGGGGGAACCGTGGCACAGGGGGAACGCGTCGTGCTGGGGTTCATCGTCGCCGATCCGGATGAAGCGTGCGCCCCTTCCTGGGGAGGCTTCTACTCAATGGACGAGGCCGCGGACACTTTTGACCTGGACCGCAAAGTGGCGCGGGTGAAGGACTCCGGCGGAGAAGTGGTGATTTCCACCGGCGGTTTGCTCAACGACGAACTGGCCAGCGCATGTCAGGACGAGGGGAAGATTACTTCCGCCTACAAGTCTTTGTTGGAACGTTACGAATCCACCACCGTGGATTTGGACATCGAAGCCGATGACCTGACCAATGTTGCGGGCGGGAAGCGACGGGCAGCGGCGGTGGCGCAGCTGCAGCAGCAAATCCAGGTCGAGGTGTGGTTGACCCTTCCCGCCGCCACGTTCGGCCTTGCCCCCGAGGGCCTGGCCGAGGTGAACCGGATGCTGGACGCCGGCGTCGATCTTGCTGGCGTCAATCTAATGACCATGAACTTCGGGCAGACCCGCCAGGAGGGGGACTCCATGGCGCAGGCCTCGATCCAAGCGGCCGAAAGCGCGCGCGGCCAGCTGTCTGCCGCCTACCGTGAGCATGGCCAGCAGCTGGGGGAGCAGAGCCTGTGGCGCAAAATCGGGGTTACCCCGATGATTGGCCAGAATGACCTGCTCGGGGAGGTCTTCGACCTGCAGGATGCCAAGGACCTGAACGATTTCGTCAAGGAAAAAGGCCTGGGGCGTGTCTCCTTCTGGTCCGCCAACCGCGACTACTCCTGCGGGGACAACTTCCCGGATCCGACCCGGGTATCCAACAACTGCAGCGGCGTGACGCAGGAGGAGCGGCAGTTCGCCAAGCTCCTCTCCGACGGGCTGGGACACGGGGCGGATTCGGCACCGGTCCCGGAAGCTGCACCAAGCCCGGAACCGGCCCCGGTGGAAACCGCGATCACCGATGACCCGGCCACCAGCCCGTACCCGATTTGGAATGAGAGCGCCGCCTACGTCGAGGGCGATCGCACCGTGTGGCGCAAAAACGTGTACGAGGCCAAGTGGTGGACGCAGGGCACGGCTCCGGACGCCCCCGCCGCCGAGGGGCAGCCTTCGCCATGGCAATTGGTCGGTCCGGTTCTGCCGGGTGACAAGCCGGCGCCGGTGGTCACTGCCCCCAAGGGCCTCTATCCAGAGTGGGCTGCCGATGCGGTCTACACCAAGGGTGACCGCGTGCTGTTCGAAGGGCGCGTCATGCAGGCCAAGTGGTGGAATTCAACCCAATCGCCGCAGGCCGCGCTGGAAGGCGCCGCGGAATCGCCATGGGACGTGCTGGACAACGCGACGGTGCAGAAACTCATTCAGGAGCAAGGCACCAAGGAACAGGAGCCCAAGAAGCAGGAAAAGGGTCAGGAATCCGCGACGCCGTCGGTCAGCGCTTCTGCCTCGAAGTAGGGCAGCTTACCGGCGGCTGTGTTCCGCCTCCAGCGCTTGGCGCTTAGTACCCAAGATGGGCGAGCGCCTCGTCCATGGTGGTGACGTACTTGCCAATCGGCGAATCGCGTAAATCGGAGAGCATAAATCCCGAGAGCACCTGATCCACATGGTTTTGCCCCAGCAACGCCACACGGCTCGTGGGACGGGATTTGGCCACTTCGGTGGAAACATCGGGACACACGTCGGACAGTCCACCGATCACCGCGATCACCTTGATCTCATCGGCCGTGTGCAGCTTGCGGAGCTCTGCGGAGATTTCCGCCAGCATGGGAACCGTGAGGACCGAGCCCTCCTTGAAGGTCAGGACGTGATATCCCCGTTCCTCCCAGTTTAAATCCCAGTGTTCATGGCTGGATTCAGGTAGGACTGCAGTCTCAGTGATCATCGTTCCCCCGACATTCTGATCAGTAATCCCTGCGGTCACCTCGATGCGAGTGGGGTGAGCGGAGGGCAACAAAAGCTGTTCTCAACGCGAGTCTACCTAAAGATAACGCAAATGCTAGCTTGCGAAGCTAGGGATTTAGGATTAAATCGAAGGGTACGGTCCCGGACGGCCAAACAGGAATCCCTGAAGGCAGTGGGCTCCTAGGGTGCGCAGCACGGCGGCTTCGGCCTCGGTTTCCACGCCCTCCACGATGCACTCCAAGCCACACGCCACCGCCAGGTCCAACACGGCCTGCATGACGGCCCGCTGCTTGGGGTCGCTGTCCACTCCGATGGTGATGGAACGGTCGACTTTCACACCGGCCACCGGCAATTTGCTGAGATAACCGAAGGACGAATAGCCCGCACCGAAGTCATCAATGAAGACCCGAACCCCCAATTCTCGAAGGGCCCGCAGTGAATACAGCTCCGGGCGATCCCCGGAGATGTAGCGTTCCTCGGTCACCTCGATGACCAGGCACTCGGGCGGGATTTCGTGTTCACGCAACTTCTGGGTGACCTTGTCCGAGAAGGCAAGATCCGTCAGCTCCGAGGGGGTCACGTTGACTTGGACGCGGAAGTCCTCGGAGACCCGCTGTCCTCGCCGCCACTGTCCCAGGTCGGCCAGTGCACAATCCAGCAGCCGGGTGGTGAGCTGGCTGAGCAAGCCTGATTCGGCCGCCAGCGGCAGGAAGTCCGCCGGGGAGAGCTCGCCCAATTCGGGGTGTTCCCACCGGGCCAGGGCTTCGACCCCGACTTCGGCGCCGTCCTCCACCGAGATCACCGTTTGGTAGGCCGGGTGGATTTGCCCGCTGGCCAGGGCCGTGCGCAGCTCCGTGCTCAGCAAGGCCTTGCGGTGCCGTTCGTAGAGCATGAAGTCCTCGAACTGCTGGACCTTTTCCTTCGGATCCCGTTTGGCGACGTACATGGCGGTGTCAGCGCACTCCAGCCATTGTTCCGCGGTGAGTGATTCGTGGCCCACGCAGAACCCGATGCTGCCGCCCGGAGTGATGTTTGCCGGGCCGACTTCCACCGGTTCACGCAGTACCTGAAGCAGGCGCTGACCCATCGTCTTGGCTGCCGAGGCATCCACGCGAGCCAGGATGGCGAATTCATCTCCACCCAGCCGGGTCGCCAAATCTCCTGGACGCACGCTCTGACGCAGCCGGGTTGCCACTTCCTGCAGCACCCGGTCTCCGGCGTTGTGTCCGTGGATGTCGTTGATGGGCTTGAAGTCATCCAGGTCAATCAGGAACAACGTGCTGACCGGTTCGGCGCGATGTGCCGCATCCAGCTGTGAGGCGAGTTCGCGCATCAGGGCGGCCCGGTTGGCCAGGGACGTGAGCGGATCGGTGTAGGCCAGCACCTCCATTTTGTCCCTCGCGGACTCCAGCAGGTGGGTCCGCTGGCGCACCCGCTGCTCCAGCTCCTCATAGGTGCCTGAGAGGCGATTGGCCATGGCCTTGATCCCCACCATGATCGCGTCGATGTCATCACGCTGTTGGCTGGGCCGCAGGGAGACAGCGAAGTCTCCACCGGCAATTTTCAGGATCGAGTCAACGATGTCCTGGATCCGCGGATCCATTTCGGCGTGCGTCACGAACCGTCCTTTCCTGCCTGCTGCGCCTGGTGGCGTTTGTGCTGCGCTGCCTTCGGCTCCCCGGCCTGCTCCAGCAGCTGCGCCCACCAGGAGAAAAGGGGAACCAAATGCTCAGGTGCACCACTATAACGGGAGGTGAAATCCTCCAGAATGGCCATGGCGCGGGCAGGGTCGCCCTGGACCGCGGCGGCGCGAGAACGTGTCAGACACAGGCCGGCGTGGTCCAGGTCGCCGGCCTCGATGAGTCCAAAGGCCAGCTCGGCCCGCTGCAGGCAATCCTGGACTTGTTCGTTTAGGATCCCGGCCTGAAGTCGTAGTTCGGCGGTGGCCCGGTTGAAGCGCGCCCAGAGGACCATGTCCTGGGCCGGGACCAATAGTTCCGCGGCGCGCTGGTGGTAGTGCACTCCCAAATCCGGTTCGCAGACCATGAAGGCCAGGTTGCCCAGCGTCCAATACGCCTTGCCCTGCTCCTGTCCGTCGGCAACAAGATGCAGCGAGCCTGCCAGGTGCTGGTGCAGTTGCCATGCTTCATCTGGGTGCCCGGCTTCTACCAGTGCGGCCAACAGCACCTGGTAGAGCTGGACCCGTACCGGAGACTGATCGTCCAGTTCACGCACCAGGCATTGGGCCTGGCGGGCAAGGGACAGTGCGTTGGCGTCATCACCCACGCAGCGCCGTGCGGTTGACTGGGCCAGCAGCGCCTTGATGGTCAGGTCGGTGCGGTTCAGCTGCCCGGCGGTTTGTTTCATCTGATCCGCTACCCGGCACATCAGTTCGTAGTCATCCACGGCGTGGGCGGCCGAACACAGGGCCTCCTGCACCAGCCAATAACTTGACGCTTCGGTCTTCGGATCTAATTGGGCCAGTACCTGGGGGCCTTGGAGGGTGACCTTCTCATGTTCGCCATCGCGTGCGGCACGCAGTACCTCGGCGACCTTTAGTTGGGCGGCTGAGCCGTGACGAAAATGATCCACTGCATCAGTATCGCATCAGATGCGTTTAATTGTGCAGATTCCTTGTTCTCATTCTCAGGCTTCACTAGGCTTTACCTTGGCTCGTTGCGCTTCGGCAGGAGCCGCGGCACGAGCCGCGCATTTCGAGAAGGGTACTGCCCGTGAAGAACGTCAAGAAACTCATCGCACTGGCCGCCGCGGCCATGGCCCTGGTGGTCGGTGTCAGCGTCAGTTCCGCCTCCCAGGGGGATACCACCGCCGGTGGTCTGTGGCCGTACAGCCACGGGATCAGCACCCCGGCAGGCGGCCTCTGGCCCTACTAATAACGACGACGGTAGATACTGCGGAATACGCCATATTCCGATGGATCGCCGACCAACTGTCGACCGGCCGCTGAGTTCCAACCCCGGAACTTGGCGGCCGGTGCCGGTTTGGAGCCAAATACCATCGCACGCCTAACGAGTCAGCAGGTGTTGCATAAGACTTGCCGGGGGTTAGTCGGCGAGAGAAAGTAAAAAAGTGGGCTGGGACCCGAGGTTGTGTATGAGCGGATACGCAAAACTCCCTGCTCCTCGGGATCACCGGCGGGTCAGGGAGTTTTGCAGGAAAGTAGGGGAGCCGATGGCAGGTGTTGATTCACCGCCGCCGACTTTTCTTTGGCTGAGTGATGAGCCGGTGGGTTACACGAAGTTCTCGGTGCCCTCGATGGTGTTCATGAAATGGTGCATGAACTCGGCGAAGTCCGCCGCGTCCGATTCCTGATCCAACTCCACGCTCTGCACCACGGCATCATCCAGATGCAGGTCCACGTTCGGGTGTGCATCCACATTGAAGCGGAACACCCGGCCGGTGGAGGTGGCGATCTCATAGCCTCCGTCATTGACCAGCGCGAGCTGGTTGACGTTCGTGTTGTTGATCGTGATCGCGTCCTCGGCGGCCCTCAGGTCTGCCGGATCGATGGGGGCGAGCACCAATTCTGCCGGTTGGCGCCGATACCCGATGACCTTCAATCCGCCGCTGCCGGCCAGTCCCACCGCCGCGACCAGGTTGTAGCTGGCGAAGTTGGGGATCTGTGCATCAAACGCCTCATGCAGCAGGCGCTTGACGGTGTCGGTCGGATTCTCGTCTGGGCGTGTGTCCATGACTCACACTCTACTAAGAATGCTGAACAAAATGATCAATGAGCGCTTTTGGCGAAATGTGTCATTGTCGCGTCACGGGTTGTCCAATTGGTCATATTGACTTCTAGAATCTTTTTCATGAGCCAGGAAACGACCCCAGATATCAAACCACGCTCCCGCGCGGTGACCGATGGTATCCATGCCGCTCCCGCCCGGGGCATGCTCCGCGCCGTGGGCATGGGTGATGAGGACTTTGCCAAGCCCCAGATCGGTATCGCCAGCTCGTGGAACGAAATTACCCCGTGCAACCTTTCGCTGAACCGTTTGGCCCAGGGTGCCAAGGAAGGCGTCCACGCCGGTGGCGGCTTCCCGATGCAGTTCGGCACCATCTCCGTCTCGGACGGCATCTCCATGGGACACGAGGGAATGCACTTCTCGCTGGTCTCGCGTGAAGTGATTGCCGACTCGGTGGAAACCGTGATGATGGCCGAGCGCCTGGACGGCTCGGTCCTGCTGGCCGGTTGTGACAAGTCCCTGCCCGGCATGCTGATGGCCGCGGCCCGCCTGAACCTGGCTTCCGTATTCCTTTACGCTGGCTCCATCATGCCCGGCTGGGTGAAGCTGGAAGACGGTACGGAGAAGGACGTCACCCTGATTGACGCGTTCGAGGCCGTTGGCGCCTGCGCGGCAGGGAAGATGAGCGAAAAGGACCTGGACGCCATCGAACGGGCCATCTGCCCGGGCGAAGGCGCGTGCGGCGGCATGTACACCGCCAACACCATGGCCTCCATCGGTGAGGCCCTGGGCATGTCCCTGCCCGGTTCCGCCGCCCCGCCGTCGGCGGACCGCCGCCGCGATATGTTCGCCCACCGCTCCGGTGAGGCCGTCGTGGAGATGCTGCGCAAGGGCATCCGCGCCCGCGACATCCTGACCAAGGAGGCCTTCGAGAACGCGATCGCCGTGACCATGGCGTTCGGCGGCTCCACCAACGCGGTGCTGCACCTGCTGGCCATCGCCCGCGAGGCCGAAGTGGATCTGACCCTGGATGACTTCAACCGGATCGGTGACAAGGTTCCGCACCTGGCCGACCTGAAGCCCTTCGGCCGCTACGTGATGAACGACCTGGACCGTATCGGCGGTGTCCCGGTGGTCATGAAGGCGCTGCTGGATGCCGGGCTGCTGCACGGGGACTGCCTGACCGTCACCGGCAAGACCGTGGCCGAGAACCTGGCTCACATCGCCCCGCCGGATCCGGACGGCAAGATCCTGCGCGCCATGGACAACCCGATCCACAAGACCGGTGGGGTGACCATCCTGCATGGTTCGCTGGCTCCCGAGGGTGCGGTGGTGAAGTCCGCCGGCTTCGACGCCGACGTCTTCGAGGGCACCGCCCGCGTCTTCGAACGCGAACAGGGCGCCCTGGACGCCCTGGACAAGGGTGAGCTGAAGGCCGGGGATGTGGTGGTCATCCGCTACGAGGGCCCCAAGGGCGGACCAGGCATGCGCGAGATGCTGGCCATCACCGGCGCCATCAAGGGCGCCGGGCTGGGCAAGGACGTGCTGCTGTTGACCGATGGGCGCTTCTCCGGAGGCACCACCGGGCTGTGCATCGGCCACGTGGCCCCCGAGGCCGTGGACGGCGGACCGATTGCGTTCGTCAAGGACGGGGACAAGATCCGCGTGGACATCGAGGCCCGCAGCTTCGACCTGCTGGTGGATCCGCAGGAGCTTGAGGCCCGCAAGGTCGGCTGGGAGCCGCTGCCGGCCAAGTTCACCACCGGTGTGCTGGCCAAGTACGCCAAGCTGGTCAACTCGGCCTCCACCGGCGCATTCTGCGGCTGAAACACTTCGGTGTGAAGCGGTGGGTGGACACCCGCAGTGTCCACCCATCGAACATCCGTCTCATATCTTGAGATCGACGGAGAGTCGTGTTGATCTTTCAGATGAGTTGGACAAAACTGGGTATATGCAAACAACCACCAGTGTTCTACTAGTTATCAGGCGCGGAGCCTGAAACTTGATCTGTCCTAGACAGATCACCTGGTGACGCGCACAGCCCCCTTTCGTCAGTTGCTGACGGCCGCGGGGCGTTTTTTATGCGCAGATGAAGAGATAGATCAGGAAGGATCCCGATGAGCAACGGAAAACCTGCCAATCCGGCTACGGTTGCCAAGTCATTGAACCGCAGCAAGGATGCCACCGCTGTCTCTTCCGTCGTGGAGGCTTCGAACCCGGTCCAGGGTCCGAACAACATTGTCGCTCCCACGCAGATGACGGGCTCACAAGCCATCGTCCGCTCATTGGAAGAACTGGGCGTCAAGGACGTCTTCGGATTACCCGGTGGGGCCATCCTTCCCACCTATGATCCGCTCATGGACTCAACCAAGCTCAACCACATCTTGGTCCGCCATGAACAGGGTGCCGGCCATGCCGCACAGGGTTACGCCATGGTCACCGGGGAAGTGGGCGTATGCATCGCCACCTCCGGCCCGGGCGCAACCAACCTCGTCACCGCACTGGCCGATGCCAACATGGACTCGGTCCCGATGGTGGCAATCACCGGACAGGTGAACAGCGCCTTCATTGGCTCTGACGCGTTCCAGGAAGCCGACATTGTCGGCATCACGATGCCCATCACCAAGCACGCCTTCTTGGTGACCAAGGCCGAGGACATCCCGCAGGTGCTGGCCAGCGCCTTCTACCTGGCCCAGAGCGGACGCCCGGGCCCGGTGCTGGTGGACATCACCAAGGACGCGCAGACCGCGCAGACCGAGTTCTCCTGGCCGCCCAAGATCGACCTGCCCGGCTACCGGGTGGTCACCAAGGGCCACAACAAGCAGCTGCGCGAGGCCGCCAAGCTGATCGCCGCGGCCACCCGTCCGGTGCTCTACGTGGGCGGCGGGGTCATCAAGGCCGACGCCCACCAGGAACTGAAGGAATTCGCCGAGTACATCGGTGCTCCGGTGGTCACCACCCTGACCGCCCGCGGCGCCTTCCCGGACTCGCATGAACAGCATGTGGGCATGCCCGGCATGCACGGGGCCGTTTCGGCGGTCACCGCGCTGCAGCAGTCCGACCTGCTGATCACCCTGGGTGCGCGCTTCGATGACCGGGTCACCGGGGTGCTGCACACCTTCGCCCCGTACGCGAAGGTGATCCACGCCGACATCGATCCGGCCGAGATCTCCAAGAACCGCACCGCGGACGTGCCGATTGTCGGTTCGCTGGATGAGATCATCCCGCAGCTGCATGCCGCCTGCCGCACCCGGTTTGAGACCGACCCACAGCAGGACTTGAAGCCCTGGTGGGATCTGCTCAACCGCCTGCGCGACACCTACCCGATCGGCTGGACCGAAACCCATGACGGGCTCACCGCCCCGCAAAAGGTCATCGAACGCATCGGGGCCCTGACCGGCCCGGAGGGCGTGTTCGTGGCCGGGGTGGGCCAGCACCAGATGTGGGCCGCCCAGTTCGTGAAGTACGAGCGCCCGCGCTCCTGGCTGAACTCGGCCGGCCTGGGCACCATGGGCTACTCGGTGCCCGCCGCTATGGGCGCCAAGGTGGCCCAGCCCGAGCGCGTGGTCTGGGCGATTGACGGGGACGGCTGCTTCCAGATGACCAACCAGGAGCTGGCGACCTGCGTGATCAACCAGATCCCGATCAAGGTCGCGGTGATCAACAACTCCTCGCTGGGCATGGTCCGCCAATGGCAGACCCTGTTCTACGATGCGCGGTATTCGAACACCGACTTGAACACCGGCCACGGCACCGCCCGGATCCCGGACTTCGTGAAGCTGGCGGACGCCTACGGTTGTGTGGGCCTGCGCTGCGAACGCGATGAGGACATTGACGCGACCATCCAGAAGGCGTTGGAAATCAATGACCGCCCGGTGGTCATCGACTTTGTGGTTTCCGCCGACTCCATGGTCTGGCCGATGGTGCCGTCCGGGGTCAGCAATGACCAGATCCAGATTGCCCGGGGCATGACCCCGGAATGGGAAGAGGAGGACTAGGAAAGATGGCAAAGCATACGCTGTCGGTGCTGGTCGAGGACGTCCCCGGTGTGCTAACCAGGGTTGCCGGACTCTTCGCCCGCCGTGCCTTCAACATCCACTCGCTGGCCGTGGGACCCACGGAAATCGAGGGAATTAGCCGCATCACCGTGGTGGTCGACGCCGAGGGGGACTCCCTGGAGCAGGTCACCAAGCAGCTGAACAAGCTGATCAACGTCATCAAGATCGTTGAGCTGCTGCCTGAGGCCTCGGTGCAGCGGGACCACATCATGGTCAAGGTGCGCGCCGACGCCGCAACCCGGCTGCAGGTCACCCAGGCCGCGGAACTCTTCCGTGCCTCGGTCATCGATGTGGGACCCGAGTCCCTGGTCATCGAGGCCACCGGCAACGCCTCGAAGATCGAGGCCCTGCTGGCGGTGCTCGAACCCTTCGGGATCCGGGAAATCGTGCAGGCCGGGACCCTGGCCGTGGGCCGCGGCGCCAAGTCGATGAGCGACCGGGCCCTGAAGTCCCTGAGCGCCTAGCGGCGGCCCCGGGCCCCGCACACCACAGAACAACATCATTGAACACCGCTCGGTGGGGCAGCCCTAGGTAGGCCGAACACCGTGGAACCAAGCTTCTGAAACGAAGAACACCTAAGGAGAAATACAGTGGCTGATTTGTACTACGAGGACGACGCGGATCTGTCGATCATCCAGGGCCGCAAGGTAGCGATCATCGGTTACGGTTCGCAGGGCCACGCCCACGCACTGAACCTGCGTGACTCCGGCGTTGAGGTCATGGTCGGCCTGTCCGAGGGCTCCAAGTCCCGCGCCAAGGCCGAGGCCGAGGGCCTGAAGGTCGCCACCGTTGCCGAGGCCGCCGCCTGGGGCGACGTCATCATGATCCTGACCCCGGACCAGGTCCAGGCCAAGGTCTACAGCGAGTCCATCGAGAAGAACCTGAACGAGGGCGACGCCCTGTTCTTCGGCCACGGCTTCAACATCCGCTTCGGCTTCATCCAGCCGCCGGCCAACGTGGACGTGGCCCTGGTGGCCCCGAAGGCCCCGGGACACACCGTGCGCCGCGAATTCGAGGCCGGACGCGGCATCCCGGATCTGATCGCCGTGGAGCAGGACCACACCGGCAAGGCCAAGGACCTGGCCCTGTCCTACGCAGCAGGCATCGGCGGCACCCGCGCCGGTGTCATTGAGACCACCTTCACCGAGGAAACCGAAACCGACCTGTTCGGTGAGCAGGCCGTGCTGTGCGGCGGTACCTCCCAGCTGGTCCAGTACGGCTTCGAGGTGCTGACCGAGGCCGGCTACAAGCCGGAGATCGCCTACTTCGAGGTGCTGCACGAGCTGAAGCTGATCGTGGACCTGATGTGGGAAGGCGGCATCGCCAAGCAGCGCTGGAGCATCTCGGACACCGCCGAGTACGGCGACTACGTCTCCGGCCCGCGCGTGATCACCCCGGAGGTGAAGGAAAACATGAAGGCAGTGCTGGCCGACATCCAGGACGGCTCCTTCGCCAAGCGCTTCATGGATGACCAGGCCAACGGTGCCAAGGAATTCAAGGAACTGCGCAAGAAGGGCGAGGACCACCCGATCGAGTCCACCGGCCGCGAACTGCGCCAGCTCTTCAGCTGGGTCGCCGCCGATGACGACTACACCGAGGGTTCGGTAGCCCGCTAAGCGCGGCACCGCCGCCTAGGCAGCAGCGCCTGTGGCGCAGTGAGGGGAGCTCATCCCCAAGACTGCGCCGCAGGCGCTTTGTCGTGTTCGGGGTTTTCAGGACTGCGCGCGGGCAATGTCCCCCAGCTGCGCGGCCAGGCCGTTCAACCGGCGCGGCCCACCCCATACGGCGCTCAGCGGCCGGGCCACCCCCTGGCCCTGGAACGGGACGCTGAGCAGCTCCCCGCTGGCCAACTGGGCGTGTACCGCCAACTCGCTAGACGCCGCGGGTCCGGCCCCCGAGGCCGCGGCCACCCGCACGGCCGAATTGCTGGAGAGCACCTGGGCCGGTTCCGCCAGCGGCCAACCGGCCAACAGTTCGGTCAGGGCCTCGCGGGTCCCGGAACCGGATTCACGCAGCACCAGCGGTGTCGCGGCCAGCTCCGCCAGGCTCACCGGCGTGCTGCGCTCGGCCCACGGGTGGTGGGGGCCGACCACGATCCGCAAGGCGTCCTGCTGCACGAGCAGCGTGTTCAGCTGCTGGGGCAGGTGCGGTGTCTCCACGAAACCCAACTGCAGCGCACCTTGCTGGACCTGCTGCAGGATTTCCTCCGAGTTGCCCACCTTCACGTCCACGCGCACCCGCGGAACGAGCGCGCGCAAACGTGAGAGCCAGGCGGGCAGCAGGGTTTCGGCGATGGTCATGCTCGCTCCCACCCGCAGTTCCTCCACCTGGCGACCAACGCCGCTCTGCTCCCAGGCGCTGAAGCGTTGGGCGGCATCCAGCAGGATGCGTGCCTGTTCGGCCAGCTGGACCCCGACTTCGGTGGGCGCCGAACCGCGTCGGGTGCGGTGCAGCAGGGACGTCTTGAGCCTTGATTCCAACAGGGCCACGGCCCGGCTGGCATTAGGTTGGGCCATCCCCACCTTTCGGGCCTCGGCGCCGAGGCTGCCGGAATCCACCACGGCCACGAAGAGTTCCAGGACGTCCAAATCGGGCCACGAATTACTCATATCAGGAATATATGTCCTGATGTCAAAGTGCCGTCTACTGGGTTCGGCCCCGTGTTGAAACCATGGAAACATGGCAATCCAAACAGATCAGGTCAAACAGCCAGTGACCCAAACGGCCACAGGAATCATTCGCCCATACCTGCCGGGACTGCTGCTGTGCGCGGTCGCCGCAGTCATCTCCATGGGCATCAACAAGCTGCTGCCGGGCGTCAGTGCGTTGATCGTGGCGATCGTGTTGGGCATTACGCTCACCAACGTCATCCGGCTTCCCGAAAGCACCATGCCGGGCATCACCTTCGCCTCGAAGAAGCTGTTGCGCCTGGGCATCGTCTTCCTGGGTTTGCAGCTGGTGCTCTCGGACATCATCTCGCTGGGGGCACCGATGCTGCTGGTGATCGTATGCATCGTCGGCGGCGGGATCTTCTCCACCTTGCTGATTGGCCGGCTGATGAAGATGCGCGCCGCCCAGGTGCTGCTGATCGCCTGCGGCTTCTCCATCTGCGGCGCCGCGGCGGTGGCCGGAGTGGAAGGGGTCACCGACTCGGATGAGGAAGATGTGGTCACCGCGGTGGCCCTGGTGGTCATCTTCGGTACCCTGATGATCCCGGCGGTGCCCTTCCTGGGCCAGGTGCTGGGCATGAGCCCGGAACTGAACGGCATGTGGGCCGGAGCCTCGATCCACGAAATCGCCCAGGTGGTCGCCGCCGGCGGCATCATCGGCGGGGGAGCGCTGGCCGCAGCGGTTATCGCCAAGCTGGCCCGCATCCTGATGCTCGCCCCCGTGGTGGCGGTGCTCAGCATACGCCAGCGGCGCCGCGGCAACCTGAACCCGGAAGCCAAGCGCCCACCGATCGTGCCGCTGTTCATCATCGGCTTCCTGGGGATGATCCTCATCCGCTCCTTCTGCAACCTTCCGCAGGGAGTCATCGACGCCGGTTCCATGATCCAAACCGCGCTGCTCTCGGCGGCCATGTTCGGCCTGGGCTGCGGGGTGAAGATCCGCAACCTGATGAACGTGGGCGTTCGTCCCTTTATCCTGGCCGCCATCTCCACACTCATCGTGGCCGGCATCGCCTACACCGGAATCATCCTGGTTCACTAACCACGGAATCAAACAATCATTCCCACGAAAGCGGAGCACATTCGTTGCTGCGCTTGAAGTGCATCCGACCCGCGCCGAGTCGCACCTCCATCACCTCCACATCAGACCCTGCACCGGAAAGAACATGAACCGAGATCCCCGTACCCCACTGATTGCCATGGCCCTGCTCAGCACCCTCCTGCTCGGAGCCTGCTCCAGTGGAGCCGCCCCGGCCAACCACACGACGCCCAGCACTGAAGCCAGCGCAGAAAGCAGCGAAGCCGTGCGCACACCGGCGGCTCCCTCGGCTGAGGTCGCCCGGCTGCTCGCACCGCAGGATGCCCGCACCATCAGCGCGCCGAAAGCAGCATCCGGCACGCTGGTGCTCTTCACCGATTACCAGTGCCCGTTTTGTGCTGGGATGGATTCTGTGGTGCGCCGAGCCAAGGACGACTACGGAGATGAGCTGCGCATCATCATCCGCAACTTCCCGCTGCCCATCCATGAGAACGCACCAGCGGCGGCCCGCGCGGTGGAAGCGGCCGCGGAACAAGGCGCACTGGAGAAGATGTCGGAAACCGTCTTTGAGCATCAAGATCAATGGAGCCAGAGCACTTCGGTGGACGAACAGTTCCTGGCCTATGCAAGGGACTTGGGCCTGGACACCGAGAAGTTCCTGAGCGACTACGAATCCGAAGCGATAGCGGAACGGGTGGAGCGCGATTCGCAGGACGCCATGGAGTTAGGTCTACAGGGAACTCCCACCCTGATTTTGCAAGACACCGTGCTGGCCGTGGATGTATCCAACTACGAGACACTCTCCGCACCGCTTGATGACTTCCTGAACTGCTAGCATCGGTGACGGCTCTGCATGCACCACCGCAGACGAGACAGGGGCTGCCGTCCACCAGCACATCCGGTGAATGACAACCCCTGTCAGTTGCATGATGATGCCCCGGCTAGGGCGACCGCTTATACCTTGGAGGCGCGGTAACCGGCCTTCCGGGCATCAGCAGCGGTCTTGAAGCACTCTTCTGGCTTGGTGCTCTTGTAGAAACGCTGACCCGGAACGTGGTACTTCCATTCCTTGTTGCTGCCGGTGCGATTGCCCTTGACCGGGAACCCTGCCGGGCAGTTGATGGTCTTGCCGTTCATCTTCACCACGGTCTTCTTCACGGCGGCCTTCTTCACCACCAGCTGCTGCTTCTTGCTCACTGTGGAAGTCTTGCCCTTGTACTGGTACTTCACGGCGGTGGTGACCTCGTAGGTGCCCGCTGCCAGTGCGACCGACTTCTTGTTCTTGGCGATCGTCTTCTTGCCCTTTTTGACCGTCAAGACTGCCGACTTGATCTTGACGTTTTTCGCCTTCTTGTAACTTGGCTTCACGGTGGCTTTGGCATTGCCCTTCACCGTCTTGGTGCCGATCTTGTTGATCGTCACTGCCGGGGTCCTCTTGGCAGCGGCGACCGAGACCGTAGTGTGCGCCGTTGTTGGCTGCAGGGCGGTAGCTGCGGTGGTGCCCGAAAGCATCAGTGCCAGAGCTGCCCCGGCGGCTGTGACCCCACGGATGATTTTGTTCATTCTTGTACCCTGAAAAGTAGTGATGACAGCGAATTCCCCGATCCGCTTGAGGAGTAGTTTATCCTCAATCTGAGACAAATATTCGCCCCAATAAGCTCAAATTCTCCTCAGGCTAAGTTCGCATCCGACGGCGGCGGCCCTTAACCGCAATAGTTGCGGTTTTGGCGGCCGGTACGGGCGCAGGATCGGGGTTGTGTCTGAATCGATTGGCATGACGCAAAATGGGGGATTCGAAGAATCGAAAGCTCACGTAGGCGGCCAGCGTGACCAATAGCGTGGCGCCGATGAAGATGTCGATTCCCACTTCGTGCCCGAGCACCCGTCGCACCACATTGGCGGCCAACATGTGCATCAAATACATGCCATAACTAATGGCTCCGATAAAGGTGAGCAGACGCAGCTGTAATAGGGGATGCAGAATCGTTTCTTCCCTGATGCACAATGTAACGGCCAGCAGGACCATCAGGGTGTGAATCAGGAGACTGGGTGCGTCGGCCGCGATCACCGCAAGGAGAAGGATGGCCAGGGGCAACGCTGTCCATCGTCCGCCGAGCAGACGGTAGGTGATACGAAACGCAGCCGGTTGATGCACGATGATTGCCGCAGCCGAAGCCATCATGATCGCCGGGGATAGGTTAATCAAAATCGTCAGCAACAGATTCTGCTCACCGACGAAGGAAGCTGCGACCTGCAGGAGCGTCAGCGCAATGGCCGCGTAGATCCCTGCAGTGACGCGCAGGAACAGTGTGATGAGCAGGATCAGCAAGGGCGGCCACAGTAAGTAGAACTGTTCCTCGGTAGCCAACGACCAGGCAAAGTAGAAAGTGGCTCCTTCCTCACCTTTGGTCAGGTCCACGAACCAGTTAGAGGTATAGGTAAGAAACGCCGGCAGGTTGTCCCAGAAGGCCTGTCCCTTGGTTGTGCCGCTTAGGGTGAGGGCAACGAGCAGACAATACATTGCCAGTACCGAGTAATAGAGTGGAAAAATTCGCAGTGAGCGGCGAATGTAGAAATTCTTGAGCGAGATTTTCCCCGTGCGGCTTCTTTCCCGTATCAACAAGGAGGTAATGAGGAAACCACTGATGGCAAGAAACAGGTCGACACCGCGGAACCCCTGATTCAGTTGTGGAATGTAGTTCATTCCCGAAACGTGGTGCCAGATGACCGCTACGACGCTAAAGGCACGCAGACCATCTAGGGCTCCGAAACGCTTCTTACGGATGAAATCCTCGTAGAAATTCTCCTGCTGCATAACGTACCCCCAAGATCGATGCCGAGCAGATGTCCCTATGCTGGCATCAAGGTCAAGCCCTCAGCCCGACGTTGATGTTCGCTTTACTAGGCCTTAATAAGCAGACTTATTGGATCCGCGCTGACGGGATGCGCCGGGGAAGCGACACGTCACGCAGTGTCGTAACCCTCGTTTTCGCATTTGCTAACGAGTAACATGTCCTCCAAGACCTACCGGGCCCTTTTGGGGAGGGCCTGGATTTTATCCAGATCTTTGGGGGGATAGGGTAAATGGGTGTCATTGTCGCATCTTCGCAGTGGTTAAATCACTGGGATGGCATTCCGACACAGTGCTGGCACGCCACAGGTGAGCGAAGCGTGGAACGACAACGCGTTCTTATGTTGCTTGCCGGATTGGGCGAAGAGACGGACCGCGGGGGCTATGTCCTGCGCGGTGCTATTGGAACCGGTAAGCGCGAGCTGCTAAGGACTGCCTTCAATCAACGCAGCAGCGGCACCGGACCGTTGTGGGTGTCCGGGAGCCGCTATGGAAGTGAAATTCCCTACGGGGCAATCCACTTCCTTCTTACACGCCTGGAGCACGACCAGCTGCAGTCGCCTCTGGCCGTTTACGGACACCTTCGACAGCACTTTACTGGCTTGGGAACACGGCCGGTCATCGTCCTTGAGCATGTTGACCTCATCGACACTCTTACCAGCGCCGTGCTGGCGCAACTTGTCAGCACGGGTGTCATCAAGCTGGTGATCATCGATGACATCCTGACGGAACTGTCCCAGGACATTTCGGCCCTGATCCGTAACGGCGTGCTGGAGGTGTTGAACCTGGGCGCGCTGAGGCTGCGCGAGGCCCGGCTACAGGTCGCGGAATCTGGAGAGGGCGACGTCTCTTTCTTGACGGCTGCCCACCTCTGGATGCATACCTCCGGCTGCTCGGAGGCGCTGGATGCCGTGCTGCTTGACTGCCGACAGGCGAACAGTTTTGAGTTTAGTGCAGATGTCGTGGCACTTCGGAAGGGAGCGATTCCCCACCTGACCAACGTTGAGCAGCACATGGTGGCGCGACTGGGACGCTTGAACCGACGCGAACGACAGTTTCTGGATTTCGTCGCCCAGCGTGGGGCGATACCGTTCGGGCACGACCTCTGGGTGCACGACGTAGATGTGGACCATCTAGTGGCCTCCGGGCTGCTTACTGAGCAGGAGGGCAGTTTTGCGATCGCCAGCCCTGCCATTGCGCGAAGTCTTTCCGGTTCGGTGCCGGGATATTCGCCGCTTCAGCCAGCAGGTTCCTCTGGCGCGGAAGCACGCCCGGATCACTTGGTGCAAACCCATACATCCGAATTGCACCAAGCATGGCGCGCGTCGAAGTCCGAAGCGCAGCGATTCAGTGCCGAGGCAAAATGGTCACGCGCCATCGACAGCGTCAAGAGCTTCCGCCAGGGCCACCAGGACAGGACGATGACGGAGGGCCAGCGGGAGCAGGCAGACCTGAATGAGTCGATGCTGATGTTGCTGCGCCTGCTGTTGGCGGCCAGCCGCCTGGAGGAAGCAGCGGCGCTCATCGATGAACTACAGCCCGAGGCGCCACATGGAGTATGGATCGCACTGGATCCGTGCCAGAAACACGAGGCACTCGCGCTGGTCGCCGAATACCGTTCCAGGATCAATGACTTCGAGATCGCCAATGAGCTGATCGACAGCTTGTGGCGACACCTTGATGTCCAGCACGCAGGAAACGCCACCGGCTACAGGCTCGCCCCGTGCATGGCCGAAACCATCCGGGCAATGCTGAACTGCAGTCTGGCTTTGGGACGTTGGGAACAATGTCGCCACCTCATCGAGCTGATTCTTGACGGGGCACTACCGGACCTTGAGCTCATCGCCTATGCGGAAGCCATGCAGGCCATCATCTTTGCCCTGGCAGGAAACCTAACCCAGGCGCAAAAAGCGATAGTTCCGCTGCAACAGCAGCTGCGCCAAAGCGGGACCGAACTTGAACGACTGTATGTCGACGCGGTTTCCCAATACATCAGCGGGCGCAGCGGCCGCGAAACCCTGGGGGCCGGCGCTCAGTGGAAGACCATTAATATGGATCTCGGTGCAGCCAGCGCCTTCGACTGCCTCTGGCAGTGCCTGCAGGCGGTTCAGGCCGTACAACCGGGGCAGGCATCCCATGGAATTGAGGCCGTCCAAGCCTGGGCCCGGCGGGCGGAAGCCCAAGGGGAAATACTGCTGGCCTCCCACCTGTTGGGGCTACTGATTCGCAACGGTCAATTTGAGGTTGCCGACCGCCTGCTTGATCTTCAACACGGGCAACGGCACCAGCTGGCCGAGTCGTTCAGGCTGCTTGCGCAGGGGGCACAGAACCGTGACGCTCAGCTGCTGACCGCTGCCGTCGGTGCATTGGCGGCCTTGGGGTTCGTCTCCTACGCGACCGATGACGGTGCCGAAATTTTCCGGCACATGAATGCCTCCCAACGCCGGCAGGCTGCCCGAAAAGCCCACAAGTTCATGCTCTCGCTGCAGGCCGAGCGCATCAGCCCCAAGGCGTTTGCGAACCTGGGCAGCCTGACCGTGCTCACCGAGCGGGAAAAGTTTGTGGCCTCCGCGGCGGCCAGCGGGCTGTCGAATCTGGAAATCGCCGAACAGGCCAGCGTCTCCGTGCGCACCGTGGAGGGCCATCTGTACCAGGTGTACTCGAAACTGGGAATCCGCAAACGCACCGATCTCCACGCACTGACCGAGCTGAAACACGACCTCAATGCTGCCGGGTAGCGATGAATAATCGCCAAGAATGGAATCGCAGGGAATATGCCCTGGTGGTGCGTGCGCTGAAATCGCCCGGGAATGCCGGAGTGCTGCTCAGCGGCGAGTTCGGCACTGGCAAATCCCAACTCGTGCGCCGGCTGGTCACCTCCAAGGAGCTGCACTTGCCGATGATCCGGCTGATCTGCAGTGCCGCGTTGACCGACTCCTCCTACGGGGCGCTGGCGCCTCTGTTGTCCGGTGCCCAACAGCCAATCAATGACGTATCGGCCATTCGTGCTGCCCTCGCGGCAGTGGAAGAACTGCTGCAGTTGGAGCACGGCGCAGAGCACGTCCTGATCACGATCGAGGAAGCCCAGAGCATCGATTCGGCCAGTGCCTTCGTTTTGGGGCAAATGGTCCGCTCGGGGAAGGTCAAGCTCCTGGTGGTAAGCAACGAACAACACGAGGACCCGCTGTCGCTGGATGCACTGATGTCGGTGGCGCGGTTGACGCGCGTCGTTGTCGAACCACTGACACCGGATGAGATCGTAGACTTCTCTGGCACGGTGCTTGGTTATCCGGTCAGCCGTGGGTCGGCGAAAATCATCCACCAACTGACTTCGGGTTTCCAGAGCTTGGTCCAGGACTACCTGGAACTGGCGGTGCGCTTGGGCATCCTGCTTGAAGTCGAGCAACTCGGCGCATTGCGCGAATCCAGCCTGGCCATTGACCATGGAACCGCGGGACGCATTGCAGCCCTGGCTCACCGTCACCCGCCACAGGTGCAGCAGCTGTTTGAAATTCTGTGTATAACCGGCCCACTGTCCATCGAACAAGTTGATCGGCTCGGTCTGCGTGAGGCCCTGCAGCAGCATCCCACCGCCTTGATCGAGCTGCGCGACGGTTGGACGTATCTGAGTAGCGAATTCTTCGAGGAAGGCCTTCGCGCCAGTATGCCCGCCGGGCGCAGTGCCGGGGTGTACCGGGAAGTGCTCGCGCACCTGGGGGAGGATCTACCGGTAGGTCCCGACTTCGTGGGATTCCGGCTGATCTTCGGGGACACCGTGAGCCGTGAAGAGCTGCTCGCTGCCGCCCGAGGGGCGCAACGCAGTCATCGCTACCAGCAGGCGTTGGAGCTATTGGAAAAGGTGGAGGAACCCGACCGCGAAGCGGAGGCCATTCGTCTGTTGGCCCATCTGGGGGCAGGGCAATTCCAGGCCGCCCGGACGTTGCTTTCCACCTCGTCGGGCAAGCTCGGTGACGAGGAAGGCTCACTGGCACAAGATGTCGGCTGTGCCCTGAATTGGCTGCACCCCGCCGTGACGGAGCCCGGCGGGGACCTGACCCAGCGCTTCTGGGGAACCTCGGCTTCCGACGGCGGCCATTCGGACGGGTACAGGGGTGGGGATTGTGCGTTAGTTGAAGGCATTGAACGCGTCAGGTCCCTGTATTGGCTTGGTCAGCCTTCCACTGCGCTCCACCTTTCCGAACAGAGCACGGTAGGCGGTACCGCGGTGCCATCCTGCCGTTACCGCCTGGCCCTGCTCGTGGTGGCAGTACGCTCGGCGGTGGCCACCGGAAGCTATGAACAGGCCAGCAGGTTGGTTGACGGATTCGTGATGGGCAGTTCTTATGAGCTGCTGATGGAACACGGAACGGTGCAGGCGCTTCGAGCACTGATCGATGCACGCCGCGGACAAGTCAGCAATGCGCAGCTGTACCTCCGTCAAGCCCGGGCGGAATTGGCGCTAAATGACCCAGAAGGATTATTGGCCCTATGTTCCTCGCTTGACCTACTCATAGAGCAGTCCTCGAATGGGGAAGCACTAAGCGAGGACGGGGCGCAGAGAAACGACAAGGCAGAACAATTCGGGCAGTGTAATGCCGGCCGGCGGGAACCGGGCGCGCTCGCCGCAAACGCCTGGTGGGCAGCGGATCAATTGGAATGTGATCTGCTGGCCGAGCTGCAGCGGACGAAGCCCTCTGCAGGAGTCATTGACAGAATTCTGCGCTCCGCCCAGCAGAACGGTGTATTTCTCTATGGAATCTTGACTTACCAGGTCTGGAACTTGTCGCGCAATGAACAATTGGCCTCAAGAGCTGCCGAGATATTGGGCGGGTTGGAAGTACCGGAGGAATGTGCCGCATTGCAACGACGACAACGCGCCGTCCAAGTGGTCCAGGACTCCGACGTGAAAGCAATGCAAGGCTTCGCGCAGGAACTGCATGACGAGGGCGACCGTGTCCTGGCCTTGGAAATGATCACCAGGGTCGTGGATTACTGGTCTGCTCAAGACAACCCCCGCAATCGCGGGTTCGCCATCCGTCAGATTCATGAATGGCTGCACCAGATGGGACAAAAACCTTGGGGACGCATGGCTCGGAGTTTGGAGGAAAGTGGGCTGACCGCGCGCGAGAATGAAATTGTCGAGTTGGTCCGGCAGGGGCTGAGTAACCGCGAAATCGCCCGCCTTTTGACCGTCTCACAGCGCACCGTGGAAGGGCACTTGTACCGCATCTTCGCCAAGCTGGGCATTACCCAGCGCTCCGACCTAAACTTCGGTGGGCGTCACTAGCGCCCGGAATTACCTACACCCGCTTGAAAGCTCAGCGGTTGGCGCACTCGCGGGGTAGCTCAATGCACTGGGTGGCCTCTCAATGGACCGCGCGCACTGCTGCTCAGCGGGTAACTGGTCCGTGCCCGCAACCAGTTGCGTAGCGGCATCTGCAAGTGGCCAAGTCGCCGACGTATTTAGCCTCCAGAGGTTGGCTCATCTCTTGCCTATGTCGATTCGCTGTGCCCGAAAACCCTGGGCTGAGTGTGGACTACTTGGACTATCTGCGCAGAACGAGTGGTCAATGCCAAGAAATGGCAAACAAGCGCTTCAACTCGGGTGTGAGCTTACGCGTGAGTACTTCTTAGTTGGTTCATAGAATTTCCACTGTGCAGTGAGCCATGATCCCTCAGGGACGGTGCCGCTGCCTGAATTACAGATGAACACTTGGGGAAAATCTAGGCAAATGGGGAGCCGAAGATTCTCGTGAAGCCCGTGCCTGAGCAGCACGTTAAGCCTCGCACAGCACTTCTTCACGGTATCGGCATCGCCAACAAGGGGGACGGCGTGTCGCAAGCTTATGAATCCTTAGGGAATCGTGGCCTTGTCGGAAATTGGGGAAACGGTTTAACCGACCTTTCCGGTCACACACTTAAGGATCAGCAACTCCTGCCTGCCAGCGGCTTCTCGGCCAGCAGGTGGAGACAAAAATACACTCGCATTTTGCTGCTATCCGATATGGCCACCTTGGTGCTGCTCAGCGGCATCGTGGTGCACCTGTACTCGCAGGCCGCAGGACCAAACTACTGGTTCGCCGGTGCATCGGTGGGCGTCTGGGCGGTATACCTATGGCTTTCGCGCACCAGGGCCGCGCAGGTAATCGGCGTCGGCGTTCGGGAGTACAAAAGAGTCGTCGACTCCAGCGCACTAGCCGCGGGGACCATGGCGCTAGCCGTCTTGGTCTTTGACCTTGAGGGAGTGCGCGAACAACTCATTGTCACCTTCCCGGCCGGGATGGCGCTGCTCTTGGCCAGCCGCTGGCTGTGGCGGCGCTGGTTGCTGGCGAAATCGGAAGCCGGGTACGCGCTGTCCCAGGTCGTTGTGCTCGGCCAGGGTTCCGACGTGGACTACGTCGTCAGGCAGCTGCAGAAGAACGCAGGACCGGCCTACAAGATCTGCGGGTTGCTGATTGACGGGGCGGGGGAGGAGCATCGCTATGAGGATTCCGTGCCGACGTTCCAGGGCCTGGAAAACCTTGAAGAAGCGGTGCAGCTCGTCGGAGCGGACTCAGTCATCGTTGCCGGCTCGCTGCGCGGCGGGAGCGATGCGCTCAAGGACGTAAGCTGGCGCCTGGAAAAGACGCGCACCAATGTCATCGTCGTGTCTTCACTGACCAATGTCGCCGGTCCACGCATCAGCATGCGTCCGGTGGAGGGTTTGCCGCTCATGCATGTGGACGTACCCAGTTTTGCGGGCGGTCACCATGTGGTGAAGCGGGGGATTGACATTGTCCTTTCCGGCCTGGCCCTGGTGCTCTTGGCTCCGCTCTTCTTGCTCATCGGTCTTTTGGTGCGCAAGGACAGCTCGGGTCCCGCGTTCTTCAGCCAGGAGCGGGTGGGACGCAATGGCCGGACCTTCCGGATGTACAAGTTCCGCTCGATGGTGGTCAACGCCGAAGCTGAGCTGGAGAAGCTCAAGGAACACAATGAGGGCAGCGGTCCGCTGTTCAAGCTGAAGCAGGATCCCCGGGTGACCAAGGTGGGCAGCTGGCTGCGCAAGTACTCGCTGGATGAGTTGCCGCAGATTTACAACGTGTTGCGGGGGGACATGTCCCTGGTTGGGCCCCGACCGCCGCTGCCCGCCGAAGTAGCCAGTTACGAGGGACATACCGGACGGCGGTTGTTCATCAAGCCCGGCCTTACCGGTCTATGGCAGGTCAATGGGCGCTCCGACCTGGACTGGGAGGAGAGCGTCAGACTGGATCTCTACTACGTGGAGAACTGGTCGTTGACCGGTGACCTGATGATCATGTGGCGCACCTTCAAGGTCATGGTGCAGCCGGAGGGCGCCTACTAAACACGGTTGTCCGTGATTACGGCAAAGGCAGGGCAGCGGAGGCTGCCCTGCCTTTCCCGTGTTTTAAAGTAACCACAAATGACAGTAGTCGCAGGAACGGTGAGTTGTCATCGGGCCTCGCCTTGGCAATGACAACGCCGCGGAAGCCTTCGGAGCGCTGGACCCGGCGGGCCGGCGGCAAGCACCAGGGCGGCCACCGGTGATCTACGGGCAGCGGTAGAGCGTGCATGTGGTACGAGCGAGAGTGAACCACTTGTTGCAAAGGTCGGGATTAGGTATTGACTACGCGTGTGAGGGCGGTCACCGGTTTGTAGCTTGGATGTAGGCGGAGGGATGGATCTTCCTGCCTGAGCGATCGTGCATGACGTCATGGCCGGGCTCGGGTGGGAAGTTCAATAATCAGCAGCGTTCCCCAGACGCGATTCATTTCTGCGCCTCATGGACGGGACCGGCGACGAAGACTCCCGGCAATTCGGGAGCTCATCCCCCCAGCCGTCGTCGGTCCCTTTCCATCGTTGTGTTCTTCGGCGTATTCCGCCAATCCCGGGCGGGACAGGGGCACGCGACTAAGGCCCACCGCAGGTGCACCGCGTTCCTTCGGGGCGGCCGCGGCAAGCGGGCCGGGAGGAGCGCGGATGCACCGGCACGCCCAGGAGCAGGTCCGGGGGCTCCCGGACCTGTCGAAGGCCTGATGGTGTGCTAGATAAGATCCCTAGCGCTGGTTGAACCGGTAGAACAAGCGCAGGGGTGCGCTCAGCGTGGTGGCCAGGCGGCGGTCCAAGTCCTTCATCTGGGTGGTCCATGCATTATCGAACTTCAACTTGATCTGCCCCACCTTGAAACGCATCGGATTCCCGGCCACGGTATGGTGCGCATCGAGCGTGATGTGCCCGTCGGCAAACTCCGGTACGCGGGCCTGGGTTGGCTCCAAGCCGGCGAAGCGGATGACCTCCTCGAGTGTGCGCGTCGGGTCAGTCATGAATTCCTCGTAGTGGACGGTCAGCACCGGAATGCGCAACAGTGTCAGGGCGTGAAACAGCAGGCTGTACGTCGTCCAGTTGAAAATTGAGGCCGGCACGGAATAGCGAGGCATGTCTTCGGCGCGACTGCCGGTTTCCGGCCTGGTGACCACCTTTGACCACGAGTAGGCAACGCCGCGTGGATCACGGACAACCAGCACACAGCGCAGGTCAATGGGCAGCGAGCGCAGGAAGTACGCGTAGGCCGGGTGTTTGCTGGAATCCACCAGTACCTTGCCGTCGGCCACGGTGTCGGCGGCACGGTACAGCTTGGACAGGTTTGACAGCAGTCGCTGCCGTGCTTGGCGCCGTTGCCCGAACCCACGCTGCAGGATCAGTTCTGGCAGGAACCGGTTGCGGATCACCGTCCGCCGGTCGGCTATGGCTTGATCGGTGTCAATCCGCCCCCAGCGGCCATAGGCCTGGACCCCGATCTGCTGCCAGACCGGGCATTCATGGAAAGGTAGGCCACAACCGCACAGTTCGTTGTCACGCAGGCCGCGTTCCCACAGGTGCAGCAGCTCACCCAGCCCCATGAAGTCTTCACATTGGGCCAGACACCGCTCCAGCAGGGTGGAACCGCTGCGCCCAAAGCCACCGAGCATGACAACGCGTGGTCGGCGTGGTGGCCCGTCGGCCGATTCACGCCGCGCGGGCTGTGGGTCCGGATCCAGCCCCGCGCCTGTTGCTGGCGCTTCCCCCGATGCGTCCTGCGCTGTTTTAACTTCTTTGATATCCCCCAAGGAATCCACGTGCCCTCCGTTGAGCGTTCTGCGTCATAGTCCCCAGACGACGCAAAAGGTGAATAGTTTCAGCTTTGAGTCTGCCATTGCGACGCAACATTTTGTAGAGGAACCGCCTAAATTGCGTCGAAGCGAGGAAATGTTGGCATGCCCCCTGCCCATGTTCGGTGTCTTATGCCACAATTACTCAAATGGGGAAGAATTATCTTGGGGACCCCAAGCTGGGGGAAATTATGTCTTTTGACAATTCACAGGGGAATGAGTTTTTTAAGCGTGCAGTCACCCGCCGTTGGCGGTGGATTGCCTGGTTCAGCATTGTGGGGGTGCTGCTGGCCGGAGTCACCTTCATGCTCTCGCCGCGGGAGTACACCTCGACCGCTAACGTGTTCTTGAATCCATTGGTCGGCAGTCCTTTCTCGCCGACCACACCTACCTCTCGCACAGAGCAGCTGGCGGCCATGAATACCGAGGCCGGCGTGGTGCTCACCGACGAGGTGCTGGATCAGGCGCTGCAGAAGGCGGAGATTGCCGGGGCTTCGCGACAGTCCCTGCGTGAACAAACCGTGGCCTCGGTTCCATCGAACTCGCAGGTCATGAACATCAGGTTCACCAGTGCCGACCCGCAGGAGGCCCAACGCGGGGCCCAGGCCGTCACCGACGCGTTCATGAACTTCCGTTCGGAGCGGGCGCAGAGCGTCATCGATGCGCAGAGCAAACTGCTGCAAAGCCGTGAGGAGTCCCTCGCAGGGCTGCTGAAGAGCGCGAACCAGGCCTATGACGCGGCCAAGAAGGCCGGCAGCGACAGTGCCGGGGTCATCGAGCTCGAACAGCAGGTGCGGCTCTACGCCCAGGAACTGGCCAACGTGAAGGTGGACCGCACCACCACCGAAACCTCATCCATTGACCCGGGCACCGTGGTGGGCCCGGCGAACCTGCCACAGGCGCCGGAGGGGATCAACCCGCTGCTGCTGGCAGCGGCGGTCCTGCTGGGGTTCGTGGCCCTGGGCTTCGTGGCCACGCTGATCGTGGAACACGGGGATAAGCGCGTGTGGGACGAGGGCGACTTGGAGCGCCGCCAGGCACCCTCGGTGCTGGCCGTGCTGGGAGATGCACGCGAGAAGAAGGACAATGCCGCTGAGGGTGTGATTGAAAAGTATCTGCGGGTCACCCCGGTGATCAGCGGGCACGTCAACACTCCTGGGACACTGGCGCTGATTGGCAACCAGTCCAGTCAGGAAGTGCACACCATCGCCGCGGGGCTGGCGGCCGCGTTCGCCATGACCGGACGTCGGGTGTGCGTGATTAGCACGGCCCGGTTGCCGGGGGACTCCGAGACGCAGCTGGGCTTCAGCGACGTGTTGGAAGACGGGGTGGCGCTGCGTGAGGCAATCCATGTGAAGAAGTTCGGTGAGGGGCGTCTGGCGGTCATGTCCGCTGGCACCCAGTCGGAGAAGCTGCCCGGCCTGGTGCAGGCTGATTCGCTGAAGAATCTGATCAACCTGCTGGGAGCGGGCCATGACCTGCTGATCTTCGTGGTTCACCAGGGGGCGTCGGCAGTGGCCAGTGCCATTAGCGGGGTCTGTGACCACAGCGTGCTCACGGTCTCCGGGGGCAAGGACACGGTCACCTCCGTGTTCTCCACCGCCAACTACCTGCAAATGCGCGGTGCCACGATTTCCGGGACGCTGCTCTACTCCTCGGCCTGGGTGCAGGCCAGCGAGAAGGAGCTGGCCCAGGAGCTGCAGGGCGCGTTCGAACAGCTGCACCACGGCCTGGATCCGCGACGTGTCAGCTCATGATCCGAAGGCGTCGAAGCACACCGCGGTGGAGGGGGAGGACCGCGCCCTAAAGCGGATCGCCCGCAGTGGAGCGGCAAACGTGGGTGCGGCAGCGGTCGGCTCGGCATCGAATTTTCTGCTGATTGTGCTGATCACCCGCTTCTGGGCATCCGAGGATGCCGGCCTGCTCTTCGCGGCCACCTCTTTCTTCATCATTGCCGTGGCCCTGGCCCACCTCGGGGCGGACCAGGGCCTGGTGCGCTTCATTGCCTGGAACGTGGGACGCGGCGCCGGGCACAGCAACCGGGCCACCGTGCTGGCCGGCGTGCTGCCATCGTTGAGCATGACCCTGGTGGTGGCCGTCCTCGGCTACGCGGCTGCGCCCTGGCTGGCCGGGCTGCTCGGCGCGCAGTCCGGTGCCGAAGGCGCCCTGATCATCCGGGTGCTGGTGGTGACCCTGCCGTTCGCTGTGCTCTATGAGCAGCTCCTGGCGGTCTGCCGCGGGTATGCGGTCATGAAACCGACCATCGTGTTGGAGCGGGCCCTGCGCCCAACCTTGCAGATGCTCCTGATTCTCGCGGCCGGTCTGGCCCAGAGCGGGGTGGTCGTCCTGACCCTGGCTTGGACACTGCCCTACGCGCTGTGCTTCCTGCTGGCTGGCGTGGCCGCCGTGCGCACGTTGCGCCGGCATCGGGATGACTGGCACGGTGCCGGGCCGATCGGGGAGGACCTGCGCTCGGAGTTCTGGCGCTTCACCGCGCCGCGCGGCCTGGCCCGGATGGCGCAGGTGATGATCCAGCGGGCGGATATCGTGATTGTCACGGTGATGCTCGGACCGGCTCCGGCTGCCATTTATACCGCCGCCACACGTTTCCTGGTGCTGGGCCAGGTAGCCACCAGTGCCCTGCAGCAGGTGAGCGAACCGCAACTGGCGCGATTGCTGGCCCGCAAACGCAAGGACACGGTATCCCTGGTAATCAGGCAAATGACCCTGTGGTCAGTGGCGCTGGTGTGGCCGGTCTACCTGGTCTTCGCGGTGCATGCCTCCGCCCTGATGGCCCTGGTGTTTGGACCCGGCTATGAGGCCGGTGGGATTGTGCTGCAGCTGTTGGCCACCGCCATGCTGGTGGCTACCGCGGTCGGTCCGCTGGATGTGCTGCTGCTGATGGCAGGCAGGAGCTCGCTGTCGCTGCTGAACATTTCGGTGGCCCTGGTCGTGGATCTGGCCTTGTGCGTGCTGCTGATCCCGCAGCTGGGGATCCTTGGGGCGGGAATCGCCTGGGCAGCGGCGATCATCGCCAAGAACCTGCTGTGCCTGTGGCAGGTGCGAAAGCACCTGGGGATCAGCGTTTTCAGCCGGGAACTGGTAATGTGGCTAATCTCACTATTGGGTCTCTTTGGACTACTGGGACTCCTTGGTAGCCTCCCGCCCGCGCAACCCTGGGTGGGGTTGGGCATTTCAGCTTTGACTGGCATTTTCTACCTCGGGTATCTGTGGTCCAAGCGAACCCTCTTGATGCCTAAAAAGGTGGTGGCGTAGGGGGCGAAATCAGCGGGAATCCGGGCTTTTAGCGGCATTTGGACTTTTTATTCAAGAACCTTCAGATTACAGTTTGGTAACGATCAAGCGGATCCCCGCTGTTGAATCTGCAGGCTGGGTGCAGAGTCACATCCCAACTCTTGGAGACTGAACATATGGCTGACGCCAAACTATTTTCATTCCCCCGCCGCAAGGGGGCCAACGTGGCAGCCTGCGCCGTAATGACCGGTGCACTGCTGGCCACGAGCCTTGCTGGCGCCGGTTCGCTAGCTGCACCCGCACAAGCCGCTCCGACCGACGGAGCGATTACCGCCGACACCTACAGCGTTTCCACCCGCGCTAATCACAGCAACGGCGATAGCTCGAAGATCGCCGTGGGCGAGAACACCGGCGCCAACCGCGAAGCCTTCCTGCGCTTCCATACCGAAACCAAGGTAACCAAGGACTCGCAGGTCGAACTGAAGCTGCACATCAACGGCGGCACTCCTGGCCAGCTGCGGATTCTGCAGGGCCCTTCGGACTGGTCAGAAGACTCACTGACCGCCTCCAACGCACCGCAGGCCGGTGCCCTGCTCAAGACCGTTTCGGTCAGCGGCACGGACCAGACCCTAAGCATTGCGCTGACCGGTTTGGTCTCGGCCGACAACGGCCTGAACATCGTCCTGCAGCGCACCGATGGCGGCATCACCCGCATCGATTCGCGTGAGAAGAGTGACGGGCAGGCCCCGGCGGTTGCCATCAGCGGGGAAAACACCCCGGGCACCGGAGGCCCGGAGGAAGTCGAAAAGCCGGGGGACAACCAGGGCAATGGCCACGACTCGGTGGAGAACTGCCCCGTCTCCGAGATCCTGGTGCCCAGCTGCGGCATCTGGTTCGGGGCAGCGGCCAACCCGCTGAAGGGCGAATCGTGGGATCAGGCGCTGCTGAACTTTGAGAAGACCTCCGAGCGCAAGATGGACATCGCCCACTACTACAAGCGTGGCCAGTCGGCGATGTTCCCCAACACGGCCGAACTGAAGCGGCAGGACGAGTCCGGGGCGAACCGGATCCTGTTCTACAACTGGAAGCCCACCGGCATGACCTGGAAGCAGGTTGCCGAGGGCAAGGCCGACAGCTACCTGAAGTCGCTGGCCCAGCACATGAAGAAGAACGCATCGAAGAAGTTCTTCCTCTCGCTGAATGCGGAGATGGAAGACGAGGTCAACGAGAACGCTGGCTCGGGGCAGACCGCCAAGGACTACGCGAACTTCTACCGCCATGTGGTGCAGGTGCTGCGCGCGAACGGGGCCGACAACATGGTCACCGTCATGAACTACACCGGCATCCAGAAGTGGGGCGAGAAGTCCTGGTTCGATCAGCTCTACCCGGGCAACGACGTGGTGGACTGGATTGCCCAGGACCCCTACGCCTTCGGCAAGCCGCCGGTGTGGCTGACCGACATGGAGGGTATGGTCAACCGCACCACCAACTCCAAGACCTGGCCCGGCTTCTACAACTGGGCAGCCTCCAAGTACCCGAGCAAGCCGCAGATGCTGGCCGAGTGGGGCGTGGACGAAGATGGTTCCTACCCGAAGTACAAGAGCGACTTCTGGAAGACCGCCAACGAGCAGCTCCAGGACCTGCCCAAGCTCAAGGCCCTGGTCTACTGGGACAGCATGGGGTATACCCCCAGTGGTTCCAAGCTCAGCGTGGGCATTACCCGCGTTGACTCCAAGCAGGACTCGTTGACCGCCTACCGCAACTTCCTGGACGAGGAGTTCATGAACGCGGCGCGCGAGTCCTACCTGGACTAAATTGCCACACCGCCATCAGGCTGCGGCCGCAAGGACCGCACGGTGGCGGACATTGAAGGAGTGCCTGGCATGGGGATGAACCTGTGCCGGGCACTCCTTTTTCCTTGCGCCTGCCTTCCTGCGCAACCTCACCGGTTTTCTGTCCGTAACACTGTTCAGTAGCCAGCACACGGGCTAAGCTCGAGGCACCGAGTATTTGGGGATCTCGGTTCATCAGTCTTTGGGGAGGCTCACTTGAAGAAGACCGTCTATACGCTGGCGGCATTGGCCCTGGCAATCACGGCATCCGGTTGTACATCCGCCGCGGATGAGGAAGCTGCGCCATCCGCAGCTGAGGCCACGCAGAACGAGGGCACGTCAATAGACCCACTGGGTGGCACGCCTTCGGCGGCACCGACCGAAAAAGACGTGGACTTCCTTGAGGACCTCGGCGTGAACGACCGCGGCAATGTGACGGTGGAAGAGAACGAACAGGCGGTCTTCAAGGATCCCAAGGGGGATGCCGAGTTCGCCGAATTCACGGCCACCAACGTCACCACGAATTTCAAATGCACCGCCAAGGACGCCCAGCCGAGCATCAACGGCCAATACGTGGCGCTGGACTTTGACGTCAATGCCAACGAGGACCTGGCCGAGTCCGGGTTCCCGTACTTCTACCTGAGTGTGCACGAGTTCCGTGCCTGGGATGCCAAGGGTGAACCAATTCCGGATCCGGTGGGCAACGCCGAATCGTGCATTACCGACAAGGAGCGGGTGCCCTCACCCATTGACCCGGGCGACAGTGAGAAGGGCCTGGTCGTCCTGGACGTGCCCAAGGGGGCCGGTACCGCAAGCTTCACGCTCGGTGGGTTCCAAGGCTCATACGGCTGGGAATGGAGCTGGTGATCGTCCGGGGCAGCACTTGAGGAGTAAAGCCACAGCAAGTTGAACGGGCAATGCCGGTGTGTCCGTCAGTAAACACGTCAACCGGGATGACCTTTTGGGGGAGGACATCATGAAGGTACTTTTTGTTACGTCGCCGGGGGGACACCTGGCCCAGCTGCTGCCGCTGCGGGAGTGGTGGGAACAGCACCAACGCAGCTGGGTGACGTTCCGGCGTCCGGAAGTGGAGCAGGCGCTGGAGGGGGAAAACGTCACGTGGTGCTATTGGCCCACCACCCGCAACATTCCCAACGCCATCCGCAACTTCTTCCTGGCCATTCGCACGCTGCGCCGGGAGCGGCCCGATGTGGTCATGTCGGTCGGGGCCGGGGCCAGCGTTCCCTTTTTCCTGATTGCCTACGTCATGGGCATCAAGACCGTGTACCTGGAATGCTTTGACCGCATCACCATGCCGACGCTGAGCGGACGCATCTGCTACCCGCTGACCGACCTGTTCTGCGTGCAGTGGGATGAACAGAAGAAATACTATCCGGAGGCCGTGAACATTGGGGCCGTGCTGTGAGCGGGGCAGAGCAGCATTACGATTTGGTGGTCTCCGTCGGCACCGACCACCACCTCTTTGATCGGCTGATTGACTGGGTGGATGACTGGATCGACCGGCAGGCAAAGGCACCAAGCCTGTTTGTGCAGCACGGTGCGAGCCGGCGACCGCGGCATGGAACGGGCGTGGAGCGCCTGCCCCGCGGGGAACTGTTGAAAATCTACGAACGCGCCCAAGTGGTGGTGGTGCAGGGCGGGCCCGGCTCGATCCTGGACGTGCGCGAAATCGGGGTGATTCCCCTGGCCGTGCCACGGGTTCCTGAACTGAAGGAAGTCGTGGACGGGCACCAGATCGAATTCACCCGGGTCATGGCCGAACACGGTGACGCCATTTACGTGGACCAGCGCCAGGAGCTGCACCGTCAACTGGACAAGGCGTTTGCCAACCCGCTGGCCTTGCGCACCGAGCCACGGCGGGCTGATCCGGGGGCTGCGGGGCAACGTCTTGCCGCGCAGCTGGGGCAGCCTTTGTTCGGTTCGCGGCGTTCGGTGGGAAGGATGCTGCGCCGTGTCGGTCAGCTGGTGCGGCGCTAAGACATCGGTGAACGCAATCCCACTCCGCGTTGGCGCCGGCCATCGGGTGGAGCGGTATAGACGGCTGGGAGCAGCACCGTTCTGAAAGGTGTGCGCGGATGCAGAAGAACATATACGAGTAACAAGCCGCCAAACGGACCGGCCGGCAGCCAGGCGGCCAACACAGCTTTCCGCGGCCGGTCCTTTGGCATGGGGGAGTACATGATCACCACGACGAACTCACGCGTCGGGCAACGCAAGAATCAGAACATCGAGACCCTGCGGGGCATCGCGATCATCGCCTTGGTCGCCTTCCACGTCATCGGGGTCAGCGGCTCCGCCGGATTAAATGTTCCGCCCGACAGCGTGTGGCGCTGGTTTGCCGATTCCCTGGGCTTCATCCGCATGCCGTTGTTTACTTTCCTTTCCGGGGTCGTCTACGCCGCCTACGCACCCATGCGCAGCGGGATGGGCAGGTTCGTGCGTTCCAAGGCCCGTCGCCTGTTGCTTCCCATGGTTTGCGTCGGGGCGATCTTCCTGACCGTGCAGTCATTGGCCCCGGGCACGAACCGCGACTTGCTCGGTGAAGAGCCCTGGTTCATGTGGCTGATCCTGCCCGTGGCGCACTTTTGGTTCCTGCCGGCCCTTTTCTGGATCTTTGTGCTGTTCGCGTTGCTCGATGTCCGCCACCTGATGGACTCGGCCCGTAACCTGTGGACCCTGCTGGGCCTCACGGTAGCGGCCTCGGTGCTGATCGGGCCGCTCTTTGACCGGAACTGGCTGGGATTTGAGGGCAGCCTCTACCTGCTGCCGTTCTTCACCTTTGGCGTCATCTGCGCCCGCCTGGGCTGGCAACGGCAGGCGCTGAAGTGGCGGTTGCTGTCCGTGGCCTCCCTGGCGGTGGCCTTCACCTGGATCCAACTGGGCCTGCTGGGCGTGGTTCCGGCCATCGCTGAACGTCACGAGTTGGGCGGGATTCTGGCCAGTTTCGCAGCCCTTCTGGCGGTCTTTGGCTTTCCCTTCCAGGTGCGGGCGCTGGCCTGGCTTGGCCAGTTCGCCTACCCGATCTTCCTCTTCCACGTCTTCGGTTCGGCCGGGGCCCGGATCGTGCTGCTGCGCCTGGGCGTTGAGATAACCTGGATTCACTTCCTGACCGGCGTCCTGCTGGCCCTGGCCTTGGGAATCGTGGCGGACAAGATGTTCTGCCGGTTCAACGCCACCAACGTGGTGCTGTTGGGGAACAAGCTCCGTCCACGCCATCGGTAGCCCGCCTTCCGGCCAAGTAGCCGCCGGGGAGCGCCTACCGCCACGCCAGCAGTATTTTATGGCCGTAGACACTGTTGGCCCCCGGCAATAGCCGGGGGCCAAGGCGTTGGGAGGGCCGGGACTGGTCAGATGCCGCGGCCCTTCTCGTTCAGGCGGTCCACCACCCAGCCGGGGCTCAACGCCCCGCTGGCCACCGCCAGGGCCAGGTAGCCGCGCGGCTGGCGAGGGTTGAGCCGAATTGACTGCGCGGCAACCTGCACCCCCTCACGGCGGCGCTCCTTGAGCGAGGCCAGGGCGAAGGCCCGCTGCCCATGCAGCCAGGAGGCCGTGCGCTTCGAAGCGGTCAGTTCCGGGTGCTTGCCGATCAGGAAACTGATTCCGGCTTCCATGGCCTCCCACCGGCGGGAGAACTTCGAACCGCCCTTGTGCCACAGCACGTCAACGGCCGCCTGCGGCAGGACGCTGATTCTTCCCGCGGCCGCGGCCCGGATCAGCAGGTCGTAGTCTTCCCCATAGCCGTAGGGAATGGTTTCATCGACCAACCCCACCTCCTCGATGAGGAACACCCGGTCAAAGAGGTAACTGGAGGGGTGGGCGCCGGTGAGCCGGTCCTGGGTGATGGCACTGGTGTCAACGGTGGCAAGCTGCGGAATCCTGACCATCCGCTTCTGGCCGTAACTGATCTCAATGCCGGTGACGCACCCCGAGGCGTTCTCCTGGCGCATCAGGGCGACCTGCCGGGTCAGCTTGCTGGGCTTCCAGGCATCATCATCATCGCAGAACGCCACCAACTCGGTGTCGGCGTGCAGGATGCCGGAGTTGCGGGCCCCGGCCAACCCGGGTGTCCGGGTGTTGGTGATGACCTTCACCTGGCGGTTGCCCTCGCGGCGGGCAAGCTCTGGATGCGGTGCGTGGTTGTCGTAGACGACCGTGATGGTGATGGACCCCTGGTAGTCCTGGTTCCAGGCGGCCTCGATGGCCTGCTGCAGCAGGTGCATGCGGTCCTGTGTGGCGATCACCACCGTTACCGATGGTGCCGGCGATGGACTGTGGATCTCAGACATTGATACCCCCAAGTAGCTGTGGTCGAGATGCTCTGGCGGCAAACCGGGCGTCGGACAGGGCCGAACGACGGTTGGGCGCCACAATAAAGGACAGGACGATGGCCAGGGCCAGTGAAGAGGTGAAGTAGACGGTCACCGGTGGGCGTGCGGCCGTATCCGGTACGGCGGCCTGCCGGGAAATAAAGCCCGGGTCCGGTGGGATGGTGTCGATGGCCGAGAGCGCAAACTCCAGTTCACTGATTTGCTCCGAGGATTCGGCCAGCGCCTCACGGCGTTCGCTGATCGGGATGTCCTCGATCTGCTGCTCCTGGGCTTCGGTGCGCAGCACCTTGATGTGCGCCTGCAGTTCCTCGCGCCGGCTTTCCTCCAGGCTCTCCAAGCGGGTGAGGCGCTCCTGAAGGAAGTTGGCCGAAAGCAGCTTCACGGCCCGGTAGGCCAGCTGTGGATCCGTGTTGGACACGTAGAGGCGCAGGATGCGGGAGTTGATGATTGGTGAAATGGCCAGCTCCCGCAGCAGGCCGGAGGAGCGCCCCGGATACTCCAGCTCGCGGGCGGTCTTTCCCACCACCGCGTCCGAATACAGGATCTGCACCGCGGAGTCGATGGACACGTCCCGGTCGGCGGCAACCTGCGACGAACTGGTCACCGCAACGACCACCACGTCCACCTGGGCCGAATACTTTGCCGGCTGCATCAGGTAGAACGCGCTGCCCAGGCAGAAGACGATGATGAAGCACAGCAGGGTGCGTCCCGGGTTACGCAACGGCATCGAAAAGACCTCGGCCAGCGTTTCCACGTCGCTGCGTCGCTCGGCGTGGCGGCTCTTGAGGCTGGCAACCTTGGCGATCATTGCAGCCAGCTTGGCGTGTAGCCCAGGAATCGGATGAGCTCATCGTTCTCGCCGGCGAACTCCCGGTCCAGCAGCTGGCGCAGCTGCGGGGCCATCTCGGCGCTGGGCCGGGAATTGGAATGGATGATCTCCTCCGGGCGCCAGGGGTCCAGCCCGATGCTGTTCAGCAGCTGATCCCAGCCCTCCAGGCCGGGTCGGAAGAACGCATCGGCGTCCAGGATCGTCAGCTTCCCCGGGGCCAGTGCGTTTTTGGCCCGGCGCAGCTGAGCCGTGTAGCGGCCCCGGGCCACATATCCGTAATGCTGGTGGGCGAAGGACTGGTAGTTCGGGTCGGCGATGATCTTTTCTTCCTCTCCGGCCAGGCGCTCGGGTTCGCGATCCAGGGCCTCTTCAAAGGACAGGGTTTCAAATCCCCGCCCCTTCTCCTGCTTGTAGGCCGAAAAGGCGCGCTGGGCAGGGTCGCGCAGCAACACGATGACCTGGGCCTGTGGTGCCACCTCGGCGATGCGCTGCATGGCCAGGGGATGGAAGAGGTAGTACGGGCTGGCCTCCCCGCTGATCCGGTCCGACCCCCAGGGGCGGCGCAACGGGAAATGACCGGCATAGAAGTTCGGGCCCCGGCTGAAGCGCTCGGCGGTGTCAAAGAAATGGATGCCCTTGTTCAGCATCGGCGGGCGCACCTGCGGATGGCGCGCGAGCATCCGGAAAAGACTGGTGGTGGCGCAGCGCTGCGCGCCGGCGATAATGAAGCCCGGCTGCATGCGCAGGCTCGCGGTCATTTGCCCGAAACCCACCAGCGTGGTCCGCGCGAACTGGCGTGCCGAATGCTGGATGGTGTCTTCCACGACGAATTCTTGTTTAGTCATCACTTACCCCCATTGAGTGTCTTTGATCAGTTCCTGCATCACGTCGGTGTACCAGCGCCCCAGCGCAAAGGTCGCCTCGACCTGGTGCCGGTGCCCGTCCCCAAGGAACCTGGCCGCCAGGGTGGCCAGGTAGAGCAGCCGGAGCATCGCCTGAATGGCGTGGCGGGGTGCCCGGGTCCCACATTGCACCTGCAGTCCCGCGACGTTCGCATTCAGTTCCGGATCGCGCAGCGCCCTAAGCGCCGCACCCATGTTCCCCATCTCGCGCAACCTCTCGTGGGCCGCGAAGTGGAATAGGTCATTGCCCACCGGCTGACCGGTGTCGTAGCGCTCCCAGTCCCAGACCATTGGCGCGGATTTGGTGCGCGCCATGTTCCACGGGCCAAAATCCCCGTGCCACGCCCCGAACGCCAGGCTCTCTTCGGGCAGCAAGCGCGGCAGCTGGCGAACCATGTCGGCCAGTCGTCCGGCTGCGGGAACCGCTGCCAGAGCCTCCAAGTCACGCAGCAGGCCCCGGAACCAGGTGGAATCGGCCAGCAGGCGTTGCTCCACCGGCGCGCTGGCCAACAGCCCGATGACCGCGCCGACCGGCAACGGCAGGGGACGCTGGAGCGCATTGGGGCGCAGTGCGCTCATCACCAGCACGGGTTTGCTGTCAAAGAAGTCATAGGAAATCACCTGCGGTACCTGCAGCGCCGAGGCTGAGCTTGACTGCAGGGCCAGCAGCGCCCGGTGTTCATTGGCCACCAACTCGTGGGCCAGCTCGGACAGCCCGATCTTCGCAAACCCCAGTTCACGCCCGCGCCGGTCAAAGATCCCCAGTACCGGTTTGCGGTTGGCGCGCGCCGATCCGGTCATCAGCCCGAAGCAGACCGGCAGGTTGAAAATGTTCTCCAGATGGGTGGTGATGGAGTCGGAGGCGTCACCGACGGTGATCCCGGCGGGCATCAACCGTGCGCCTGCCGGTGAACGCAGCGCCGCGGCCAGGGCGTAGCGGCGGGCCTTGTGCTTGAGACCGTCGCTAGCGCAGGGGCGGATCGCACTGCGCATCGCGGCGGCGGGAACGTTGGCCGGGACCGCCAGGCGCGGGTTGGTGCGCGAGGGCACCAGCCGCCAGCCATCCTGCCCGGGGGCAAGATCCTGCACTTCGACGGTTCCGTGCGGGAAGAGCTCACCGAGCGTTTCACACAGTGAGCCGAGTCGTTCACCGGTAGCGCTGTTCATCAATGACCAGTCCTTCCGCTAATGGGTCTAGTTCCTGTTTTTCCCTGAACCAGCGCCAGGAAAGACCGGTGGCGATCATCAGGATGAACAGGGAAGTGGTGATGGTGTCATAGGTCGGCAGCACGCAGGCGAAGAACAGCGCCGGGTAGACCATGACCCACTGGCGTGAGTCCCTGCTCTTGAGTATCGGGAAATAGCGGCGCACGAAGAACGCCAGGAACAGGAGCGTGCCGATGATGCCGGTGCAGAAGATCAGGTACCACAGCGTGCCCTGGGTCCCCAGCTGCGGGGGCGAGCACTGGTGGCAGTCCGCGGTGGCGCCGGCGGCAATGGAGAAGAAGTTCCCCTGCCGGGTGCGGGTGGAGCCGAAACCGATGAACGGGGAATGCTCCACCGTGGTCTTGAGCGTGTAGCTGGCCAGGTTGGTGCGGCCCGTGTTGCTGTGCGGGTTGTCCAGGCGTGCCTGGATGACCTCCCACAGTGGGGTGCTGATCAGCAGCACCGCCGCCACCAGGAACGCGGTGCAGAAGCCAGCCAATGCCATGAAGTGCCCGTTCAGCGTCAACCGGACCAGGAGCAGCAGCCCGAGCACCACCAGCCCAACCCACATGGCGCGATTCAGCGAGAGGATGGCCGGCGGGATCGCTGCCAGCAACCCGACCCATAGCAGCACCCGCACCCACTTGCGGGCAACATACTTGATGACCAGCAGGTAGAACGGCAGCAACAGGCCGTAGTTGGCGCCCCAGGAGTTGGCGTACTGGTAGGGCGCCTTGGGGCGCGCACTGGAATACCCCAGGATGTCCTGCACCTGGGTCAGCCCGGGATGGATCTGTGAATTCACAAATGTGTTGGAGGTGATGGCGTGCGGTAGCACGGCCTCCAACACCGACGGGAAGTCAAGGAAGCTCAGGTACACCCCGGCATAGCCGCCCAGTACCGTGACCCCGAAAAGCATGGCCAGCAGGGTGATAATGGTGCGGTCTGCAAGCGTCTTTTGCGAGCTGTTGCCGATAAAGAGCATCACCGCGGTGCTGGCCAATATCCACCCGAAGCGGTAGGCCCAGCTCAAAACGCGGGACGCACCGCTTTCGGGCATCAGGCCGGGCACCGGGACCCAGAGCACGAACACGCCCAGGGCCACGATGATCAAGAACAGTCCCCATAGCCAGAATCCCGGCGGCACCTGAATCCGCGGCTGCTTCAGCAGCTGGTAGCCCAGCAGGGCGCCGACAATCAGGAAGCCCAGATTCCCCAGTCCCAGTAGCCACCACAGCGGAAAGAATCCGAGAAAGGCGACCAGCGGCCACGCAGGATTGCGCTCGAACCAAGTGTTCGAGCGCAGGCGCCATTCATGGCGCGGTGCAGTATTAAATCCCCCAAGTACAGGTGGCTTCATCGGTTTACATCCCCAGTTAGAAACCGAACCCGGCCGCCACGTGGTGACGCCGAGTTTGAAACTGACGCCAGCCTACCGACAAAGCGTTGACGAAGGGAAGGGGATGACGCGCCAGGAGCGCCGTGCCGCGGCGGATTGCAGTAGCCCATCACGAATCGAGTATCAGGCGAGTAGTGAATCCAAGTAGTTCGGAGTAGTTAACGAGTATGGGGTCACGGTTACCACTATTCCTGTGTCCCGGATTGCTACCCATAATTAGGTCAGTTGTCGTCCTTTCGGCGGCGCTATGTCACTGGCATTGCCAACTTGGGGTTGGTTTGGGGGAACATCATGAGAGTCAAGAGATTCTTTGCGGCCGTGGCTGGCCTGGCAATGATCTTGGGGTTAACAGGGATTAATGCGATACCGGCCTCCGCGTCGGATCAGGAATACAACTCCGTGGTTTCTGCCACGCCACGGAACAACACACCCCACGTACTGGATGGAATTGTCTTTTCCATCGCCGAAGTGGGGAACATGATCGTGCTGGGCGGATCCTTCACCCAGGTCCAAGCCGCCAATGGCGGCCCGGTCCTGACAAGGAACCGCCTGGTTGCGTTTAACAAGGACACCGGGGCGATCAGCACCAGCTTCGCCCCGAACCTGAACAGCACCGTGCGTTCGGTCATCGCCGCACCGGATGGCAATTCGGTGTACGTCGGTGGACAGTTCGGTACGCTCAACGGCCAGTCGGCTCCCAAGGTGCTGCGGCTGAATGTGGGCAACGGGCAACGGATCACCCAATTCAACCCGGGCCAGATCAACGCCGTGGTGCATGACATGAACCTGGTGGGGGACCGGCTCTTCTTCGGCGGCGAATTCACCGCCGTGCGCGGGCAGGAACGCCTGGGCCTGGCCGAGGTGAACGCCACCAGCGGGGCGCTGTCCGAGCGCACCAAGGTCGCCTTCACCGATACCCACCGTGGAGGGATCACCTTCGTGCACAAGTTCGATGTGGATGCCGCCGGCAAGAAGATGGTGGCTACCGGCAACTTCCGCTACATCGATGGGCAGGACCGAGTACAGGTGGGCGTGCTGGATATTTCCGGTGCCCAGACCAACGTGGCCGACTGGCAGACCGAGCGCTGGAAGCCGAACTGCTACCCGTCCTTCGCCTACTACCTCAACGATTTGGACTTCGCCCCCGACGGCAGCTACTTCGTGCTCTCATCCATGGGCGGCTACGGCAGTGGTCCGCCCACCCTGTGTGACACCATCTCCCGCTGGCAGAGTGATGACAGCGGTGCCGGCATCAACCCGGTGTGGGTGGACTACACAGGTGGTGACAGTGTCTACGCGCTGGAAGCCACACAGAACACCATTTACTTCGGTGGGCACATGCGTTGGGTCAACAACCCGTTCCGCGCCGACGCCGCCGGGCAGGGCGCCGTGGGACGCGAAGGCATTGGTGCGCTGAACGCCTCCAACGGCATGCCCATCGAATGGAACCCGGGACGCGACCGGGGCCGCGGCGTCTTTGACCTGTTGGCGACCAAGGACGGGCTCTGGGTGGGTTCGGATACAGACCGTATCGCCCGCTACGTGTACAAGGGGCGCATCGCACTGTTCCCGCTGGCCGGAGGCACTGAAATCCCGTCAGCCGAACCACCTGCACTGCCGGTGGACGTCGTGCAGGCCGGGGCGCTGTCCTCCAACCAGGATCCGCGCTACCTTTACCGCATCAACTCCGGGGGCGACACCATCCCGGCAGTGGATGGCGGGATGGACTGGCTGGGCGATAACAACGCCCCGGGCAGCAACTACCGCAGCAGCGGGAACAACAGCGCCGGCTATGACGCCGTCGGTTCGCTGAGCGACAAGGTGCCCGAATCAACGCCGCGCGGGATCTACTCCAGCGAGCGCTGGGACCCAGCCGGCGGGGAGAAGCTGCAGTACAACTTCCCGGTGGACTCCGGGAAGAACGTTGAGGTGCGGGTGTACCTGGCCGACCGGTGCAACTGCACCACCGCCCCGGGCTCGCGTGTCTACAACCTGGATGTCGAGGGCAGCCGCGCCTACAGCAACATCGACCTGAACGCTGACCCGGGCCACAATATCGGCACCATGCTCAGCAAGCGGGTGGTCAGCGATGGCAGCATCAACATCACCTTCGACCATGTCACTGAGAACCCGGCCGTAAACGGCGTGGAGATCGTGGACCTGGATGCCCAGGCCCCGGACCCAGGGGCCAGCGCACAAGTAAACGAAACCTACTTTGACGGCACCAGCGCCGCGTCCAAGGGCGCCACCAAGCTCACCGGGAACGTGAACTGGGATGCGGTGCGTGGCGGTTTTGTGGCCGATGGCCGGATGTACTTCGCGATGGCCGACGGCACTTTCGTCAGTCGAACGCTGAACGGCAATACGCTGGGCAACGCGGCCACCCATGATCTGTATGGGCTGACCAACTTCTCCAGCGAGGCGCAGCAGATGACGGGGCTGTTCTTCCAGAACGACCGGATCTACTTCACCCTGAGCGGGCAGAACGCCCTGTTCATGCGCTACCTGGATTTGGACAGCGGGATTATCGGGGCCGAACGCTTCACGGTGGCCACCGCGTCTGCGCAGGTGCCCTGGAGTGCGGTGCGCGGTATGTTCCAGGCCGGTGACAAACTCTACCTGGCCACCCCAGATGGCGACCTGATGGCCGCCAACTGGCGGCAGGGTGTCACCGACGGCACGGCCGAGGGACCCACCCAGGTGGTTTCCGGGCCGGACAAGGACGGGGCGAACTGGGCCAGTCGGGCGCTGATCTCGATGACCAGCGATGGGGCGCCGCCGCTGCCGAACAAACCGCCGACCGCGGACTTCGGCTCGGAATGCACCGATTTGGGATGTGCCTTTGACGCCTCGGGATCCACGGATTCCGATGGGGAGATCAAGGACTACGCCTGGAACTTCGGGGACGGCAAGACCGGTACCGGCAAACAGGTCGAGCACCAGTACGCCGAGGCCGGGGACTATGAGGTCACCCTCACGGTCACCGACGATGACGGGGCGACGGCGACCAAGACCGTCACGGTCACGGTCACCGCGCCTGAGAACCAGGCACCGACCGCCCAGATCACCCAAACCTGTGATCAGCTGGCGTGCGAGTTCTCCGGTGCGGACTCCAGCGACCCGGACGGTGAAATCGCCTCCTACGCCTGGAGCACCTCCGATGGCGGCAGCGGTGAAGGAGCCACCTTCAGCCACGAATTCGCCGAAGCCGGAACGTACACGGTCAGCCTGACCGTCACCGACGACCGGGGCGCCACCAACACGAAGCAGGTCGAGCTGGAGGTGAGCACCACCCCGAACTCGGAGCCGGAGGCCAAGATTCTGACCACCTGCAACCAGCTGGAGTGCACCTTCAACGGCGGCGGGTCCACGGATCAGGAGGGCGAGATTGCCTCGTACAAGTGGAGCACGTCCGATGGCGGCAGCGGGGATGCGGTGGAGTTCGTGCACAAATTCCCTGCCGGCGGCAAGTACACGGTGAGCCTGACGGTAACTGATGATGCCGGGGCCACCAACACCGTGCAGGAGGAGGTGCAGGTCAGCGCGGCAGCCAACCAGGTGCCGAAGGCTTCCTTCACCCAGGACTGCGTGTTCCTTTCCTGCACGTTTGACGGCACCCTCTCCGCCGACCCGGACGGGGAGATCACTGGCTACGTGTGGAGCGTGAACGGCACCGAGGTCGCCGAGGGCATGGTCGCAACCCACGCCTTCGAACAGCCTGGCACCTACCAGGTCACCTTGACGGTTACCGACGACGCCAACGAGACCGGCTCGGTGACCCAGCCGGTGAGCGTGGTGCAGGACCCGGGCCCACAGCCCGGAAACAACGTCTCGTTCGTCGCCTCGACGGCCAACGACGGCGCCACCACCAGCACCAGCCATACGGTGAGCGTGCCCTCCGCGGTGAAGGAAGGCGACCTGATGGTGGCGGTCCTGTCCACCAACTCGGGCAGCACCACGCTCAGCGCACCGGCCGGCTGGGAAACGCGGGCCGATGCCTCCACCACCAGCATGAGCGGGGCGATCTACTCCAAGATCGCTTCGGCCTCCGATGCCGGCAGCAGGGTGAGCGTGGGCAGCAGCGGGTATGTCAGGGGATCACTGGTGCTCTCGGCCTACCGGGACGCCACCGTTGACGGGGCCTCGTTCGCGATGCGCCCGGAGACCACCACCGGCGCGGTGCACACCACCCCGGTGCTCAACGCCCAATCGAACAGCTGGCTGCTGTCCTACTGGGCGGACAAGACCGCATCGACCACCACCTGGCAGCTGCCCGGCGGCACCGTGGCCCGGGAAACCGGATCCGGCAGCGGGGCGGGACACCTGTCCTGGATGCTGGCCGACTCCAACGGGGCAGTCTCCTCCGGGGACGCCGGCGGGCTGAAGGCCACCGCCAACTCCACGACCGCCAACGCGGTCATGGCCTCGGTGGTCCTGGCCGGGGCACCCGGGCAGGGCGGCAACGCCAAGCCGGTGGCCGACTTCGAGTGGGACTGTGACTTCCTGGCCTGCATCTTCGACGGCACCGGGTCCTCGGACCCCGAAGGTGCGCTGCTGGACTACACCTGGTCCGTCAACGGCGAAGAAAAGGCCAATGGGGAAAGCTTCAGCCACGCCTTTAGCGAAGCCGGGACCTATCAGGTCAGCCTGAAGGTCACCGACCCGCAGGGAGCCAGCGGCACCAAGACGGCCTCGGTGAGTGTTGAAGCGGACACCGCACCGGAACCCGAATCCGAGGTGGAGTTCGTGGCCTCGGCCGCCAACTCCGGGACCGCGAATGCGATCAACCACTCGGTGAAGCTGCCCTCGGGCATCCAGGCCGGAGACGTGCTGGTCGGCGTGTTTGTCACCAACCAGTACACCTCGGCCCCCAGCATCCCGGCCTCCTGGGAGCAACGGGCCCAGGTCGCCACCGCCTCGATGCAGGGAGCGATGTTCTCCAAGGTGGCCACGGCCTCCGACGCCGGGGCCACGGTGAGTGTCTCGGTCGGCGGATATGCGCGCGGCTCACTGTCGGTGGCGGTCTACCGCAACGCCACGGTGAACTCGGCCTCCTTCGTGATGGAACCCGAGGTGGGTGCGAAGGCCGAACACCAGACACCTGAGGCCACCGCGGCCAACGGGGACTGGGTGTTGTCCTACTGGGCGGACAAGACCGCCTCCACCACCAAGTGGTCCATCCCCTCGGCGCTGTCGACCCGACAGACCGGGGCGGGCACCGGGGCCGGGCACCTGTCCTGGATGCTGGCTGACTCCGACGGACCGGTCAGCGCCGGCGCCGTGGGCGGACTGACCGGCACCGCGGACAGCAGCACCTCCAACGCCGTCATGGGAACGGTGGTGCTCGGCGCCGAGGACTAGCCGCCCGGTGCGCCACAACGACGGTGGCCTGCAATCCAGCACTGGATTGCAGGCCACCGTCGTCTTGTGCACAGATCCACACGGCACGCCGCGGCAGGAATTGTTGCCCGGCCGGTTGCGCCGCAACGCGCGACATGCCGGGATCGGTGCGGTGGCGGCATGGACTGATGGGCCGGGCTCTGCAAAAATGAGTTCTGTAAACGCTGCATCACATCATGAACCTGGGCGCCAGATGAAATGGTCTGCGCCAGGGTGAGGTCACTGAGCGGCGCTGACCCATATGGGGTGGGTTTCATGGCAATACAGGGGGAGTATTGTGGGCATTGATGCCATATTGACGCTGGTCGTTGTGCTGTGCGTCCTGGGGCTGCTGGCCGCCACACGGCTGGCCGCGGACCTGATTCTGATGGGAGCGGCACTGTGCCTGATGCTCCTGGGCATCCTGACGCCCCAGGAGGCGCTCGCGGGGTTCTCCAACACCGGGGTCATCACGGTCGCCGTGCTCTATGTGGTGGCCGCCGGACTGAGCGAGACCGGGGCCGTGCAGTGGATCACCCAGAACCTTCTGGGCCGTCCCTCCAGCGTGCGCGGCGCCTACGCGCGCATGCTGCTGCCGGTCGGGGGACTGAGCGCCTTTTTGAACAACACCACCGTGGTGGCGATGCTGCTGCCCGGCATCCAGGAATGGGCGGCCCGGCTGCGCATTCCGGCCTCGAAACTTCTGATCCCGCTCAGCTACATGGCGATCATCGGCGGGACCATGACGTTGATTGGCACCAGCACCAACCTGGTGGTCAACGGGCTGCTGCAGTCCGAGCTGGGAATCTCGCTGCGAATGTTCGACATCGCGGCCGTCGGACTGCCGCTGACCGTGTGCGGGGCCCTGTTCCTGACCCTGTTTGGCAACCGCCTGCTGCCCAACCGGCAGGACGCGGTCGAGCAGATGCAGTCGGCCCGCGAGTACGCGGTGGAGTTCCGGGTCCAGCCCAATGGCCCGATTGCCGGCAAGTCCGTCGCCGCCGCCGGGCTGCGCAGCTTGACCCATGGGTTCTTGACCAGGGTGGAACGTGATGAGCACCTTGTGGTAGAGGTCACCCCGGAACTTATCCTGGACCCGGAGGACATCCTGATCTTTGTCGGGGCACCGGAGTGTGCCAGCGAACTGCGCCACATCCGCGGACTGGAACCCAGCGCCGGAGATGTCTCCAAGCTGGGGATCCGCCACTCCCAGCGCCGGCTGGTGGAGGCGGTCGTGGGACCGGATTTCACTGGGATCGGCCAAAGCGTCAAGGAAAGCCGCTTCCGCTCCCACTATCAGGCGGTGATCCTGTCCATCTCCCGGTCCGGAGAAATGCTGCGCGGAAAAATCGGGGACGTGAAACTGCGGGTCGGGGACACCTTGCTGCTGGAGACCGGAACCGACTTTGTGCGCCACTACCGTTTCCGGCGGGATTTCATGCTGGTCAGCAACATCAGCGACATCGCCCCGGCCAACTTCCGCAAGGCCCCGTGGGCGATTGCCATCCTGATCGGAATGGTCGCCCTGAACGCCCTGGGTGTCCTGGAAGTCATCCAGGCGGCCCTGCTGGCCGCGCTGGCCATGCTGGTGACCGGGTGCCTGTCCATGGGCAACGTGCGCCGGCATATCGACCTGCAGGTCATCATCGTCATTGCCGCCTCGTTCGCGCTCGGGGCGGCGATGGTGAAAACCGGGGCGGCCGCCACCATCGCCAACACGCTGCTGCTGGCCGGCACCGGGCCCTGGGGAGCGTTGGCGCTGGTGTTCCTGCTGACGCTGTGCTTTACCGAGCTGCTGACCAACAACGCCGCGGCAATCCTGGTCTTTCCCATTGCCATGGCTGTGGCCGAACGGGTGGAGGCAAACTTCATGCCCTTCGCCATCACGGTCATGATCGCCGCCTCGGCCAGCTTCATCATCCCCATCGGCTACCAGACAAATCTGATGGTGATGGGTCCTGGTGGGTACCGGGTCATCGACTTTGTCAGGATCGGGATCCCAATGAGTTTGGTGACGGCCGCCGTCACGCTGAGCGTGGTTCCCCTCGTCTGGCCGCTCTAGCCCGCACCGCCCGCCACAACGAAGGCGGGCGGCCGTGCGCCGTGTGCGCCCTTCAGCGGCCCCGCCGAAACCTAGTGGACGTGTACGGCTTCCGGCGTGTGGGCCGCCAGCAGCTCAAAGACCCGGTCGGTGGCGGTATTCAAATCCACGACCGATAGATCCAGGGTGAGCTCGGCATCCTCGGGAACCTCGTAGGGGGAATCAATTCCCGTGAAGTCCTTGACCTCTCCCGCCCGAGCCTTGGCATACAGTCCCTTCCGGTCCCGCTGCTCACATACCTCCAGCGGGGTGCTCACGTGCACCAACAGGAACCGTCCATGCGGCGCGACCAGCTCACGCACCGCCTGACGGGTTTGGGCAAACGGCGCGATGGGGGCGCACAAGGCCAGACCACCGACCTCGGCAATGCGGGCGGCAATCCACCCGATGCGTTCCACATTGGTTTCGCGGTCTTCACGTGAGAAACCCAGTCCCTTGGAGATGAAGCGGCGAATGTCATCCCCATCCAGCAGCACGGCCGGGCGTCCCAGTTGCTCATGGATGCGCTGCTGTACCGCGCGGGCCAACGTGGATTTGCCCGACCCCGATAAACCACTAAACATCACCACCGTGCCCGGGGCAGCCTCGGGCTGCTGGTGCCGCGCGGAGCGGAAATCGGCGAGCACATTCCCGGAAAGACGCTGGATCAGTGCCGCTGCGTCCACCGAAGGCGGAACTACCAGATGCCCCGCAGTGCTGCCGGAGAAAAGGCCGGACGCCGCCCGCAATTGCTTGATGGTCCCGGCATGCCCGGGACCCGAAGACCGGTCGCTGGGGCTGAGCAGCACAAAACAGGTGCCGTTGGGCAACGGCTGCAGCTGCTGCAGCCGTTGCAGGTCCACAGCCGACGGTGCCTGGTCAAAAAGCACCACGGCTCGTGGACCGAGCGGCGAAGTCAGGCGCAGTTCGCGAAACGGCCCGTGTTCGGCATCGGCCAGTTTCTGTACCTTTCCCACCGTTACGGAAGCCTGCCCCGGATCCGACTGCCGGGTGTAGGAGACCCGTACCAGCGGTGTGCCATCGGGATCGGCCAGCTGAATGTGTCCCCTCTGGCCGGGATCGGCCAAGGCAGCGTCCGGGAGTTGCGACCATTGCGGTAGGTTTTCCAGATCCAACCCCTGGTGGTCGAGCAGACCGCCCACGATGAGTTCCACGATGTCGAGCTGGGCAATATCCAGCTGCACGATCGGATCCTGATACGGGATCGACCCCATGTTTTCCCTACTTTCCCCCAAGAAGTATTCCCTGGAATCCACCCTAGAGAGCGAAAGCCATTTCGGCTAGAGCCAGGTAAAGGACACGAGTAGCGTGTAACCCCTTTCATCTGAACCCCAAACATGGATAGGATGGCGAACAACCGAGTGTCTTGGGGAAGACCTTGGATTTGTTTTGGGAGCAAAAGGGGGATGCTTCATTGGGGGATTTGCAATGCGCTATCGACCTGGCCGAAGGTGCCGGGAAGAAGCTTCTTCAACTTCGTGACCGGGCCGGCGAACTAGGCCTGGAGGGCAGGGATCTCAAGGCCGCTGGGGACAGAACAGCCCAGGAATTTCTCGCGCAATCCTTGCACCAGCTCTGTCCGCAGGACGCCGTCCTCTCCGAGGAGGCCGTGGATGACAAGCGGCGCCTCGGTAGCCGACGGGTCTGGATCATTGATCCGCTGGATGGCACGCGTGAGTATTCAGAATTCCGGGATGACTGGGCCGTGCACGTCGCCCTGTGGGAAGACGGAGAGTTGTCGGCAGGTGCCGTTGCGTTGCCGGGGCTTAGCCTTGTCTTGGACAGCGCCGAACAGGGCATGCCGATGACCGTTGGCCCGGCCCGTCCATGGCGCATCGCCGTCTCGCGCAGTCGCCCTCCGCAGATCGTGCACCAGCTGGCACAGAACGCGGATGTTGAACTGGTGCCCATGGGCTCGGCCGGCTACAAGGTCTGCGCGGTGGTCAGGGGAGAGGTGGACGCCTACGTTCACGCCGGCGGCCAATACGAATGGGACTCGGCAGCTCCGGTGGCGGTCGCCCAGGGCAAGGGCCTGCACACCAGCCGGGTCGACGGAAGCCCGCTGGAGTACAACCGCGCCGATCCTTACCTACCGGACCTGGTGGTCTGCCATCCGGCGCTGAAGCGTGCACTGTTTGAAGCCGTACACGCGTTCGCCTAGACACCTACAACAAACGTTCATTCACTGAATTTGGGGGTTCACTCGATGAAACTAAAAACTGCCACGAGTATGCGGTATCAGCTGGATCAGCTGACCGCGCTGGAGGCTGAATCAATATTTATCATCCGCGAAGTCGTCGCGGAACTGGAGCGCCCGGGACTGCTGTTCTCCGGAGGCAAGGACTCGGCGGTGCTGCTGCACCTGGCGGCCAAGGCCTTCGCCCCGGCAGCCATCCCGTTCCCGGTGGTGCATATCGACACCGGGCACAATTTCCAGGAGGTGCTGGATTTCCGGGACGCCGAGGTGGCGCGGCGCGGGGTCCGCCTCATCGTCGGGTCCGTGCAGGAAGCCATCGACGCCGGCGAAGTGGTCGAGGAACGCAACGGCTCACGCAACCGGATCCAAACCCCGGTGCTGCTGGACACCATTGAAAAGCACCAGCTGAATGCGCTGATGGGCGGAGCCCGCCGGGATGAGGAGAAGGCCCGCGCCAAGGAACGGGTCTTTTCCTTCCGTGACGAATTCGGGCAATGGGATCCGAAGAACCAGCGTCCCGAGCTGTGGAGCCTGTACAACACCCGGCTCAATCTGGGGGAGAGCATCCGGGTGTTCCCGTTGTCCAACTGGACCGAACTGGATATCTGGAACTACATCGAACGTGAAAACGTTCAGTTGCCCTCCATCTACTTCGCGCACCAGCGCCAGGTGTTCGACCGCAACGGGATGCTCTTCGCCGTGCACCCGTTCTGTCAGCCGCGGGAAGACGAGCCGGTGCGCAATCAGATGGTTCGCTATCGGACCGTGGGGGACGCCAGCCTCACCGCGGCCGTGGCATCCACCGCGATGACCGCGGCGGAAATTGTGGAGGAGGTGGCCACCACCACGATCACCGAGCGTGGGGCCACCCGCGGAGATGACCAAGTGAGCGAGGCGGCGATGGAAGACCGCAAGAAGGAAGGGTACTTCTAGACATGGACCTGCTACGCATAGCCACCGCCGGCTCCGTTGACGACGGCAAGAGCACGCTCATTGGCCGTCTGCTCTTTGACTCCAAGGCGATCTTCGCCGACCAGCTGGATTCGGTCGAAAAAACCAGCCAGGAACGCGGCTCCGAATACACGGACCTGGCGCTGCTCACCGACGGGCTGCGCGCCGAGCGGGAACAGGGCATCACCATCGATGTGGCCTACCGGTATTTCGCCACCCCGAACCGCAAGTTCATCGTGGCCGACACCCCGGGGCACATCCAATACACGCGAAACATGGTCACCGGCGCCTCCACCTCCGATCTGTCCATTGTGCTGGTTGACGCCCGCAAGGGGATGGTGGAGCAGTCCCGGCGTCATGCCTTCCTCGTTTCCCTGCTGCAGGTCCCGCACCTGGTGGTGGCGGTGAACAAGATGGATCTGGTCGACTGGTCCCAGGAGGTCTTTGAAGACATCCGCCGGGAATTCGTGGACTACGCGGCTCGCCTGAACATTGCCGACATCCAGGTGATACCGGTCTCGGCGCTCACCGGCGACAATGTGGTCACCCGTAGCCAGAACATGCCCTGGTACGAGGGGGCTTCGCTCATGCACCATCTGGAGAACGTGCAAACCGCCAGCGACTCGAACATGGTGGATGTGCGCTTCCCCGTTCAGTATGTGATTCGTCCGCACAACAACGACTACCACGACTTCCGGGGGTACGCCGGCCAGGTAGCCAGTGGAGTGATGAAGGCGGGGGACGAGGTCGTGGTACTTCCCAGCGGGTTGCCATCGACGATCAAGGAAATCAGCACCGCCGATGGGCCGGTGGAACTGGCCTACCCACCAATGTCGGTCACGGTGCGGCTCGAAGATGAAGTCGATATCTCCCGCGGTGACATGATCGTGCGCCCCAACAACCAGCCAAAGGTGGCCCAGAATTTCGAGGCCATGATCTGCTGGATGAGTGATAAGCCCATGAAAGTGGGGCAGAAGCTGGCGATCAAACAGACCACCAAGACCGCCAGGGCCCTGGTCAAGGAACTGCGTTACGGCCTGAACATCAACACGTTGCATCGAGACGAAGAAGCTACCGGACTCGCGCTGAACGAGATTGGCAGGATTTCCATGCGGACCACCCAGCCGTTGTTGGCCGATGAATACCATAAGAACCGCACGACCGGGGGCTTCATCCTGATTGATGAAATCACCAACAATACTGTTGCTGCGGGAATGATTATCGAAGCGGCCTAAACAGGCGCATGGCGTGAGGCGCTGAGCGATGTAAGAAGACACCGCTCAGCACCTCATGCTGTGGGGAGAAGCACGAGCAGAACGCCTGGCAGAGTGACCTGCTACACCTATGAGACAACAATGTAGAGACTAAGTGAAACTTTTCACAAAGTAGGCGAACCGGTGCGTAACATCTGAAAAATCAAGGGAATCGGAGCATCCGAGGCACTACTGTGGATTGCGGAGCCGGTCGCTGTTGACCGTATCCGCGTAAGCATCCAGCCCAATGAAATCGCAAAGGTGCCACCCTCGTGTCTGACAACAAGCCCGTAGTACTTCTGGCCGAACAGCTCTCTCCTGCAACTGTTGCCGCTCTAGGCCCAGACTTTGAAATTCGTCAGACAGACGGGGCGGATCGTGCCCAGCTGCTGGACGCGATCAAGGACGTCGACGCGATTATGGTTCGCTCGGCAACTCAGGTTGATGCCGAAGCCCTGGCCGCAGCCAAGAACCTGAAGGTGGTGGCTCGCGCCGGCGTGGGCTTGGATAACGTCGATATCAAGGCCGCGACCCAGGCTGGCGTGATGGTGGTTAACGCGCCCACTTCCAATATCATTTCCGCGGCCGAACTCACCGTGGGCCACATCGTGTCGCTGGCGCGTCGGATTCCTGCGGCCAACGCGTCCCTGAAGGGCGGTGCGTGGAAGCGCAGTTCCTTCACGGGAGTGGAGCTTTTCGAAAAGAAGGCCGGCATTATCGGCCTGGGGCGTATTGGTGCCCTGGTGGCGCAGCGCCTGCAGGGCTTCGGCATGGACATCGTTGCTTATGACCCCTACATCACGCCTACGCGAGCCCAGCAACTGGGCGTAACACTGTTGAGCTTGGACGAGCTGCTGGAACAGGCGGACTTCATTACCATCCACATGCCTCGTACTCCGGAAACGATTGGCATGCTCGACAAGGAAGCCTTCGCCAAGATGAAGAAGAGTGCCTATGTAGTGAATGTCGCCCGCGGTGGACTTGTGGATGAGGATGCACTGTACGAGGCTCTGAAGAACGAGCAGATTGCCGGTGCCGGCATTGACGTCTTCGTCAAGGAACCGAGCACCGACCTGCCGTTCTTTGAGTTTGATAATGTCACCGTCACTCCGCACCTTGGTGCTTCCACCGATGAAGCGCAGGAAAAGGCCGGCGTATCCGTGGCAAAGTCGGTGCGACTGGCCCTTGCGGGGGAGCTGGTTCCGGATGCTGTCAACGTCGCTGGGGGAGTGATCGATGAGAATGTTCGCCCGGGTATCCCGTTAATTGAGAAGCTTGGGCGCATCTTCAATGCTCTCGCCGTTGGATCACTTACCAGCATCGATGTTGAGGTAGCCGGCGAAATCGCGGCCCTCGACGTGAAGGCTCTGGAGCTCTCTGCACTAAAGGGCGTATTCATGGATGTCGTTTCTGAGCAGGTCTCCTACGTCAATGCACCCGTGCTTGCTGAACAGCGCGGCGTAGCAACCCGGCTCATCACGACGGCGGAATCACCAGAGTACAGGAACCAGCTGACGATTAGGGGTGCGACGAACGAAGGTGCGCAGCTGTCCGTAGCGGGAACCTTGACCGGGCCTAAGCAGATCGAGAAGCTCGTTGGAATCAACGGTTATGAAATTGAGATTCCTATTTCGGATCACATGATTGTGCTTAGGTACAACGACCGGCCGGGTGTCGTGGGAAGCCTCGGGAACGAGTTGGGGGAGCAAAACGTTAATATTGCGGGAATGCAGGTGGCTCGCGACGAGACACTTGGAGAAGCGGTAGCTGTGATCAATATCGATTCTGCTTTGCCCGAGAGGGTTTTGGATCTAGTCGCCAGTGCGATAGGTGCTTCTATCGCTCGCGAGATCAATTTGGCTGAGTAGGTTTCTAAGCAGTGACCTTCGCGCTGGATCGATCCTCTACCAAGGCTATCGTAACACTTTGAGTAGGTGTAGTCTCCAGTGAGGTTGGGTACGCGGCTGGCTGGTGATCGACCTTTGAGTGAGGTGTGGCCTCTGTGGTGATTGTAGTCGTGTAGCCATCCATGGAACGCTTTAACCCGCTCGGTTTCCGAGGCGTAGGGCCTGGCGTAGGCCCATTCTTCGAGCATCGTGCGGTTGAACCGTTCGACTTTGCCGTTGGTCTGCGGGCGGTACGGCCGGGTTCGCTGGTGTTTGATGGCCTGGCCCAACGCTTCGGCAAACATCTTTGAGCGGTAACAGGAGCCGTTATCGGTCATCACGCGCTTGACCGTGACCCCCACCGAGTCAAAGTATGCGTTGGCCCGCCTCCAGAACCCGGCCGCGGTTTCCTGCTTCTCATCAGTGAGGATCTCAGTGTAGGCCAGCCGAGAATGGTCATCGACCGCGTTGTGCAGGTACGCGTAACCAGGACGCCGGTTGGAGGGGGTGCCAGCCTTGTTCTTCTTCCCTGCCGGCCGGCCAAGGACTTTATGGCCACCGCCGTCAGGGATCCGCCCAAGTTTCTTGATGTCCACGTGGATCAGGTCCCCGGGGTTGGCGTGTTCGTAACGGCGTACTGTGCGTCCCGTGGCCCGGTCCTGCCAGGTGAGCTTCGATAGCCCGTAGCGCGAGAGCACACGATGAACTGTCGAGGGATGCAGGCCCAGTTTGTAACCGATACGGTCCGGCCCCCACCGGTAATTCACTCGTAGTGCGATGATCCGACGTTCACGGCGTAGCGGGGTGCGTGCCGGACTGGTGTGCGGGCGGCTGGAGCGATCCTGCATGCCAGCTTCGCCCTCGAGCCGGTAGCGTTCGGCCCATCGTCTGGCCGTGCTGACCGCGACTTGGAACCGCTCAGCGGCCCTACGGTGGCTCCTACCATCGGTAACGATGCGCTTAGCTAGTTCCAAACGTCCTTTGGGCGCAAGGAAGGCGTTAGAGTGGGACATGAAGACCTCCGGGTGAGAAGTGAACTCTTAGACAAGCTCCACCTCACCCGGAGGTCTTCTTTATGTCACCTAGCCAAGCCGTGTGTACCTAACGTCCGGGTGCATCTAGGGATTCCTCTTCGGCGTTCGCGGCCCACAATACAGCGTGTATCGCATCGCTGTCTCTGATCTGGTTTCGGGCGTGTCGTAGGGCAGGAAGAAGTCGACGTCTTTACGAGAATGGTAGTTTCCTCACATACCATTCATGTAAGTCCTCGATGTTCCCCCTTACTATCTTCACCACCTCCGAATGGGTCTTCTGAAGGTCCAGTTATCATTGGGGTTTATGTCACCAGCGCGACGGACTCGATCCTTGTAGCTTCGAATTGCACCCGGCTATTTTCCCTAACCATGGCTGCTTGCGCTTACGATGAAACTTACCCTCCAGTCAGGCCACGACTGCCAAGCGCAGCTTTTTACAACTGGATCACCATTGCTAGCCCAGCGCGTTCTTCTGCAGCGGACTGAAGAATGATTTCATGGCTGCATTATCAGCAGTTGCCCCGACCGGTCCCATGGAAACGAGCAGACCGTAGCGCTTCATGGTCTAGGTGAGTTTCTTGGATCGTAATCGGATGAGTTCAACGGGTCGTTGCGACACCAACGGTTTTGAGGGATTGTATCTGTTCGGCGAAGACCTTCTCTCGAGTCTTCCATCCCAGAACTTTCCGAGGCCGGTTGCTCAACGAGTGAGCGACAGCCACGCGATCCTGCGCCGACTACCGGGACAGGTCCGTGCCTTTCGGGCAGTACTGACGCAGCAGCCCGTTCGTATTCTCGTTCGTGGTGCGTTGCCAGGGCAAGTACGGGTCGGGGAGAATATCTTCGTACCGGTATCGTCGGATAAATGGGCGTGCGGAGACGGCTCGTTGCCCCGATCCTAGGTTAGAGTTTTGCGCAGCTGATCCGATAGACGTGTCATCGAGGCCGCCAAGGCGGCGTTCATCGTGTCGGCCCCTTAGCCACCCAGGGATAGGCCGTTCTTCATCGATTAGGGTCGCGCCCCACCAGTTGAGCCTGAACAGATGTAGCAGCAGCGTGGATCGGCTACTGTGCTCGTTGAGCGTCCTGATCGCCGAGCGGTTCGAGCCGATGGACAGAACCGCTTGCCAGTGACCGAGAATCGCACGGTCAGTGGCTTCCGCAGGGCGTTTACTGAGGACGACGTCGGCGATGGCATGTCCCTGAGTCTTTTCTGTGACGCGCCCGAGGTCGGCGCAGCGCGCGGCCGGTGCGCATGCAGGTCACCACCTCACACACGAGCGCGGCATCAGCAGACGGTGAGAGATCTGCGCCGGGCTCCGCTAGATCGCTGATCGCCGATCCTTCCGGTGCGGCTGGGTCCGACCTAACCCGCAATCTCCGGCCACCCCACGCAGCGGTACCCGCGGCGCGATTTACCAACCCGTCGGAGCGATCCTAGACCTACTCCAATTCCGAACGTAGGTCACCAGCTGGGCAACTTTCGGCCCTCTGACCGCCTGTTGCTCTTTCCACTGCGCGGTCGTTGTCCGATACTCCTGTTTGCCGCAACGAGTGACCGAGTTCCGACACACCGCGCCGGATACTGTCCCGGTGCCTTTGGAACGCAGGATCGGAATCACCTCAAGCTCCTCGAATGAATGGTATTGGCCGGTGGGCCCGGTGAAAGAGATCGGAGATATACCGTCTGCGTGACGAAACCATCGCGTCCTCACCGGCACCGACATGCCTACCGCTAACGACGCTTCCGCTGCCTTGGCACCCGTCGCGATCGTACGCCGAAACTGACTTTGCACAGCCCGAGACGGGCAGGACCACGGTTGCCATCAATGAACACCTCCAAGACCAAGGTGTTGCGGCAACCAACTGACTCGGCCATGTCTTCCGCGGCCTGAGTGAACATTGGTGCGACGCGGATGGGTTCGGCAATGGCATACCTACAGTGGCGGCAATTACGTTACCGTGATCATTGATTTGGCCCGACGATTTCGTAAAATCCGTGCTGTAACAGGTAGAATATGAATATGCCCAAACCGATCTTTTCCGCTGTAATCGCGGCCTACCAAATCGAGAACTACGCAAATGACCTGTTCCGAAGCATCGAAGAACAGACATTAGACGACCACGTACTTGAGGTCATTGTGATAGACGATGGCTCAAAAGATCGAACTCTCGAGAAAGCAAGAAGATGGGCTCACAAATCTCGTTTCACAGTAACCGTTGAAACTCAGGAGAATGCGGGAGTAGCTGCCGCAAGGAACCGTGGTATTGATCTAGCCAATGGAGAATGGATTGCCTTCGTCGACTCTGATGACGTACTGGATAGGTCATATTTTCTCGCTTTAGCTGAGTTCCTCAAACGCGACGTGAATAATGCAGCCTCAATGCTCACTAGCCGTTCCCTAATATTCAATGAGAGAAAGGGAATTGCTCAGGACAATCATCCGCTGGCATGGAAATATAGACGTGGCGACCGTTTAGTAAGCTTACTGCGAGAGCCTCATGTTATCCATTTAGGGGGTCACTCAACGATTGTAAAAAGCAATATTGTTCACGATAACAATATCCGGTTTTCACCATTGGTAAAGCCCGCTTTCGAGGACGCTCATTTTATTGGTATTTATCTTGCGCAATTTAAAGAGCCGGTATTAGGACTGGTTGCTTCAGCTCGCTATTATTACCGAAAGAGAGCAAACGGATCGTCACTCATTGATACCACTTGGACCAAAACCGAGAAGTTCACGAATGAACCCAAATATGGACACCTTGGACTACTTGAATATCTCAGTGAACACACGGGCAGTGTGCCAGTTTGGGCGCAAAATATGGTTCTATACAGTCTCTATTGGTATTTTAGAGCTGATCGATCACTGAGTTCCCCTTTGAAAAACGTCCCACAAGAATTATTGGACGAATTTTGGAATTCGTTATATAAAATTTTCGAATATATTGATGCGGATGTCATTAGAGCATTCAACCTCGTCGATTATGGCTGGGCTTTGAAGGAGGGAATTCTAAAACATTTTAAGAACGAATCTATTGTTTCTTCTAAAAATATTGTCGGATATATGTGGAATGCTGATGATATTCATCGAAGCACACGTAAAATTGGGTATAGCTACGTCGGCACACTACCTTCAGAAAGAATTTTTTTAGAAGGACAATATTCGGAGCATGCGATCACAAAAAGCATGCGCCACGAAGCTTTTGGCCGCACGTTGATGTATGAACGTATCATTATTCTGCCTAGAGTTTCTAAAGTCGAGATTTATCTTGACACGCAAAAACTAAGGATTGTAAAACCACAAGCCGACCGAAAAAAAATCACATATTTTCAAGGTAGTCCACCACGATTGCAACTCAGTGCAGGAATATATAAGCAATCAGCCTCAGAGCTGGTTCGCAAAGCAAAACATGAGCGTGGTGTCGCACAATTGCGCGTAGGGGCGAAAGCGTTATGGCTAAAAATAAGAGAAGAGTCGTGGATCACAGGTAAAAGCGTCTTTAGAGTAGCGTATCGAGTGGGTGTTCGCCTACTAACGGCCTACCGAGGTCGTCTTGATCGCAAAAAACTCAAGAAAGCAGACCTGGTCGCCCTCAATATTGCGAATAGTTTCGATTCCCGGCGGAAGTACGAGGACGCGTGGATTATCGCTGACCATCCAGCCAGGGCTGACGATAACGGTGAACATTTCTACCGCTACTTAATGAAGGAGCATCCGGCAACCAACGCTTTTTTCTTGATTAAGCGGTCGAGCCCAGATTGGGATCGTCTCGTCGAGGCAGGATTTAGGCTCATAGAATATCGCAGCCAGGAAGCGGTTAACGCGGCCCTAAACGCAAAGTACATAATTTCGTCGCACATCGATGCTGGGATTTATGACCCTGTTAGCCGTCAGCGATTCGGGCCGTCGCCCGCAAGACGCATCTTTCTACAGCATGGAATGGTTATGAATGACCTCTCCCGATGGCTGAACACTAAGGGTCTTGCACTGATGATCTCAAGTAGCCCGTATGAGTATGAACATTTTGCAGGGAATGAAAGTGCGTATAAATTCACGCCCAAAGAAGTTGTTCTGACTGGTCTGCCTCGACATGATGCTCTCGTCCGTGCGAAGTCAAGTTTTACGGGGTCGCGTCGATATCTGTCATTCATACCTACATGGCGGCAAGCGCTCGTTTCGGAAATCAAGCTAGCCGGTAGTCGCGATGCTAGACGAAAAGTGTTGGAGAGCAGTGATTTCTTCATTAGTTGGAAAAAGTTAGTCAGTAACGAAAAATTAATGGAACTTTGCTTGCGGAAAAATCTTGAAATAAGGTTCGTTTTGCATGACCATTTTGCGCCTTATAGTGACTTGTTCGATTTTGGGCCTCGAGTTAAAGTTATGTCTTTCAAGAACGTTGGAGTTCAAAACTTTCTAATAAACAATCGCGTTGTTATTACTGATTATTCATCCATTGCCACGGAAGCCGCTATATCGGGATCTCCTGTCGCGTACTATCAATTTGATAAAGAATCAATTTATGGTAATGGCCATACGTTTAGCCGGGGATGGTTTGATTATGACTGTAACGGATTTGGACCGGTACTCACGGAATCCACACAAGTGGTCGATTGGCTAGAAGATCTCATCAGTTTGAACTGGACTCCGTCTTCCAAGTACATTAGCCGATTGGAGGAGACGCTACCATATCTTGATGGTCGTGCGTGCGAACGGGTTTTTGAAGCCATTGGCCGACTGGATGAAAATGTGTTTGAAGAAACCGAAGTACAGTTCTAGTATCAGTGACTCTAAAAAATTGATACTCAAGCTTCTTGCCGAATAGGGCGAAATGGTACCTCTATTCCAGCTACCTGGTACCGACGTCTTCCGCCTACCAGGTACCACCATTCCGGCTTGTTGGTACCGCCTTCACGCATCGGCATCGTTCTGGGACC